>JAYVKY010000323.1:0-8297 GCA_043767965.1 Pseudobdellovibrionaceae bacterium | reverse complement strand
TCTGATATTTCAATATCTATCGAAGGAATGTCGTCGTGCTTTTCTTTTGGTGGTTATCATAATGGCATTAAAAATAAAAAATATGGCGATTTATTTTACGCAGTACTTCCGGATTGTGCATTTTTAAAAAATCATGAGAGTTCGCTATCATCAACAACATTTGTCGCATCACATGAATTAATCGAAGCCGTTACGGATGCCTTCCCCACGCCGGGCAGCAGCCCTGCCTACCCCCAAGCATGGAATGATCTGGGCGGCAGCGAAATCGCAGATATTTGCCAATCAGGCCAAACAACTTTGACCGGAGCGCGCGGTACCTATTCAATTTCACTTGAGTGGAGTAACTCACGCAACACTTGTTATGACGGTCAGTAATTTTAAAGATTAAGTTCACTAAAACTTATATTTTTTTGAAAAACTTTTTCTTCAACAGGGTAAATCACCCCTAAGACAATTTGATGCCTTGGGGTTATTTTATTCATTAACTTTAAACAGACCGCGTAAAACTGCAGTTGTTGATAAGCACTTTCAACGTACTCAGAACTGCCGGTCTTGTAATCAAGCACATACACTGTATCGTTAACAAAACCCCACGCATCAATTTGACCCTGAATCAACACAGACCGATCCTTTAAACCAAAACCCCATTCAACAAAACCGGATTGTAATATTTTTTCAAGGGGTAATTCTTTTTGTTCAATTAAGAATTTAAGGTAACCTGTATTTTTTTCAGTTGTTAACTTTTGAATGTCTGAAACTGTATTATATTTCAAAGATTCAAATAATTTATGTAAATCAGTCCCCGCCTTTGCCTTATCCAGATTTTGTAAAAAACGATTTGAAATTTCGGTTTGTTCAGAAAATTTATTATTAGATATTTTTTCTGTGACAGATTCTGTAGTAGATTCTGCGCTTTGCAATAGCTGGTATGGTTCGATCACCTTTTTCAAAATAGGATCTATTATGCTTAACACATGTGGAAGTTTATCATCCCTGACCGACTGATATGAAAATTCTGCAGACTGATATTGGCCAATTTCTGGCCAAGCAGCTTTGGCAAACCAACTGATCGTTGAATTCTTTTTTTTGTCTTCGGCGATTAAGGCTATAGAAGTGATCGCGCGCGTTACTGCAACATATAACAATCGTTCGCTTTCGGCTTGTTCACGAGAATTAAATTGCCTACGAATTTTTTGACCCCAAAAACTATTTTGAATTTGCGAATCTTCAGCTGAAAAAATTCCTAGATTCATACAGCCCGTTGATTCGTCTTTTGATAATGGCATTACATTTGTGGTATTCGGCAGATCTTTAAGTCCTAAGACAATCACATGTTCAAATTGCAAACCTTTTGCATTATGAATCGTCATAAGACTGACTCGGTCCGGAGACACGACCGGCTGGGCCTCGGAAAGATTAGAAGCCAAGTCACTTTGCAAGCTTGAAAATTGATTTGTTAGATATTCATTCAAATGAAAACTTTTCTGATTAATCTGCTCGCGTAGACTTTGAATAAACTTCCAAATATTTGCTTCCTTTTTACCAGTCGCATCTAGGTAATGCGCCGAAGAAAGCATGCCTGATAATTTTACAAAATCAATTGTGGTTTGTAAAACACCTAGATTTGAAAACTGCTTTAGATATTTTATAAGTTCTAAGGCATCTGCGTGACCACATGTTTTAAATTGAACCCAGAAATGATTTTCTGAATTTTGTTGTCGGAAGCGAACAATATCATTGTCTGATATTTGAAACCATGGGCTGCGCAATAATTGAATTAAATTTTCAGTATTAAATGGATTCACTAAAAATCGAACAAAAGAAACAAGATCTAAAATTTCACGACGATCATCAAACCCTGCCGCCACCATCAATTGTACTGGAACATTATATTTTTGCGCAACCTGTGCCAAAAGCATTAGTGTTGCATTTTTTTTGCTGAGCACACATATGTCAGAGGCCTTTGCACCTTGATTAAGTAATTGCTGAATATGATTTAAAGCACCTAAGGTTTCATCTGCGGCCTGAATATAATAACCATCATAAAATGAATTATCGTTTTTAATAAATTCAGTTTTAGGAATCATTGGCTCGAATGAAGTTGAAAAATCGGAAAAAAATTTATTCATAAACTTCATTAAACTTGGTCGGGAACGGTAGTTCGTATTCAGCCTGATATTTTCGTAATTCCCCTTTAAGGCCTCGGCCTGCTTGGATAAAAAGACTTCAGATCTGGCGCCACGAAATAAATAAATACTTTGTTGTGGGTCACCGACGACAAAGTGGGGGCGATCACCTATAAGTTCATTTAGAATATTTAGCTGCGTAGGCGAAGTATCTTGAAATTCATCAACCATAAAATAATCAAATTCAGTTGAAAACTGTTTGGCAGCATTTTTTGATGTCCTAATAATTTGTAAACATAAAGTTTCAAGGTCAGATATTGTAATTTCATTTTTCAATTTGCGCGAATCTTTTATTTGATATGAAAACACCTGCAGTAAATCGAAAAATAATTTATTAATACGATAGTTTTCAGCGATATACGAATCTGAATCAAGCTGATTTAAAATAGCATTCTTATCAGAAATATATTTTTGCATATCTTCATGCAATTCCGTATCGAATTGCGGTTTTTCTTTACTGAATCGAGGCTTACTTGGCAAATTATCAGAAATACGGATGGCCTGATCTAAATCTCCTAATTTCAATGCTTCAGAGATTTGATTTAATAATTGAAAATATTCACCCCAACCTTTACCTGCTGGCGTCGGCAGTTCACATAAAGTTTCAATCAGTGCAATGATGCGCAAAAACTCTTTGTGTCTCATATTTTTCAAATCACTATCTGTTAATAAACTGATTTGCGGCTGTTGATTCGAAAACTCAAAAGCTTTATCTAAATGCTCAAGCAGGCTGCCAAATGAATAGTGATCAAGAAGTTCAATGAACTGCGTCTGCTGCTTAAAGATGGATTTTAATTCTTTAAAATTTTGTTTTCGAATCTGTTCTTTATCTAAGACTTTAAAGTCTGTTGATAAGCCCACGATGTCTTGATATTGATTTAAAAATAAACCCAAAACGCCGTGAATTGTTGAAATATGCACAAAAGATTTCTTATTTATAAAAGCAAAAAGTTCGTTGTCATTTATTTTTAACGCTTGTTTAAGCAAGCGTTCTTTTATTTCTTGCGTCGATTTGCGGGTAAATGTGGTTAGAATAACCTTCGGATATCTGTTGTATGCCAATTTAAATTTTTGTACAAAATCAATAAATGTAGTTACCAACCGTGTCGTTTTGCCCGCACCTGCGCCTGCTCGGATAAATTGGTTTGGATATGTAAATCCTAATTCAGATGGTGAGATCGACATAAGCGCCTCCAGTCACATGAATCACAGATATTTGGGTCATCAGGTTTTGCCGTAAATTCTGAATTCCTTAATTTTAAAAAAATATCAGACAATACCGCTTTAAATTCAATCAACAAATCTTTGATGTCATTAGGCTCAAGATTCATATTTTTTTTGATTTCAATACTGGCATCAAACTTATTATTACCCGCGACTATTAACCCTTTATTAATTTTCAGTTTTTGATAAAAATAATAAACGGCACCTCGGATTTTTTCTTCGTTTTGAAGTTCCTGAGCCAATGCCAGTAAATAAAAAAGCATTTGATACTCTTTTTGTGACAGCCATTTATCAACATTTGAATTTTTTGAAGAATCTGTTCTTTTATAATCATAAATTAAATATTCATCTGATGCCAAGTCATGGTCAATTCGATCAATGCGACCTTTTATGTTAAATTCATTGAATTTTAAAACAAACTCTTTCTCTAGGATGTGTTGATAGGCTTGACCATTAAGCCTTTTTATTTCATTTTCTAAAAACCGCAGTCCAATCTGAATAAATTTATTTTTTTGTATTAACCAGAATAAATCATCGTTAGGATACAATCTGTATACGATTCGTTTTTGATCTAAAAATTCAGAGATTTTATTTTCAGATGTATTTTTGTAGTTCTCATTTAAAATTAAAAACTCGAATAAAGCATGCGCCAGCGTGCCTTTTTGCATAGGGTCTAAATCAACCGAAACGATAGCGTAATCACGCAACCTGAAGCCGCGGCTGGCGAGCAGCTTGAATTCGCATTGCGAATAATTAATCAGGTCAGTCCCAGAAAGTTCACGAGGTTGAAATTCACTGACAATATTTTTCTCTGGGTATTTTTCAATAAATAACTTTTTCCCTGCGGTTGCTAAAAAACTATTTTGCAGTTGATCTATTCGTGTTTGCGGGTGAAAAAAATAATCTGGTTCTGAATTTTTTTCTAAAATAAAAATAGACGTATTCAGTGGTTCACCAGAAATATTTACATGAGCGCATGTGAAAAACTGCTCTGTACATTTAGAACTGCTCAACCAACGAAGATTGAATTCCGCATGACTTTCCTCGGGGTACTGTAACGGAAAATCAAAAATGTTTTTCAAAACTTCAATATCTTTTATTGGTATTAAATTTTTTGATGTACTTTGAAAGGCGGCATCATCAAGCCCAAACCAAATACGATGCGTAATTTGATTTAAATAGACGGCGCCAAGGTCACGAACCTGTACTCCGTCAGAATGGGCGTTTTTAATTTTAACTTCCTTACGTGATAACATTGATTTAAAAAGGTCGAACCAGTCCGTAAATTTAAATTTCAAATCTGATGTTTTTGCCAAAAAATCTTTAAAAGTAATCTCGAGCAAATTTTGAAATGCATGAAATTCAGACTTTGGTATATTTTGTTTCGCTAGAATTTCAATCACTTTGGCTAAGAATTCATTGCGTGTTATAATACTTTGTGAGTCGATTTTACGATAAAATAATTTTTTAATTTGGTCATCTCGGTTAAGATCATCAACCTCGGTAAGCTCGATAAACAAAGCTTTGAACTTTTCATAATCATAAATGCTTTTTTCAGTTAATTCATTATCAAACGCCTGATAATAACTGACCTCTAGGTCTTCCCAAGTTAATGAACTTGAAAAGCTTTGTATGCTTGAAATTAGATTCTGAAAAACACCTGTTGAGATTAAACTCGTAACCACTGATTTATCAACGGGGATGCCTTCGATATCAAAATGAGTTGATAGGCTGGGCCAATATTTTTCAGCTTGTGGTGACAATAAAGCAATTTGCGCTGGCTTGATACCTTGATCTAACCAGCCCCGAACTGTCTGCGTGATCCACTTGACTTCTGCAAGCTGGGTCGACAATCGTAAAAAATTTTCAGGCGGTATTTCAAGCACTGTATCGTCAAATATAATTTTATTTGTTTTTGCAAATCCTTCATTTGTTTTATACGTGTGTAATAAAAAATGATATCGACTTTTCCACTGGGGATCTGGCACAAGAACCTGTACATCGCACTTCTGAGCTAAACGATGAAACAAACCCATTTCAACAGATGTCATTTCTGAACCCAAATCAAGAATAATAGATTCAGTTTCAGATAATTTTTCTAGATCTAAAGTTTGCAAATATGACGAAACCCAGCTGGCATCAATCATGTTATTATCAATAAGACGATTCAGAACATATTTTGATTTTAAATACCACTTAAACCATTTATGGTCGTCGTTGTTGTATTTGTTTTCAACGAACCATTCCATCAGGCTTTCATGATTTGAACTTAATAACAGTGGTGCCAATTGTTGAATATAGTGATGCAGGGTTGAAACTTCATGTGCCTTAACATTTAAGGTTTCATCCTTTTCTGCCATTTGTTGAATGTATGTTCGAATAAAATCTGAACCTAAAACCTGAAAATGCGGAGCCAGCCTTCTGAGCCAAATAGACCAGAAATCACTGATGCGTAATATATTTTCATCAGCGTAAAAATTATTTTTTTCTAAGCATAACTTTTGCAAATCTTGTTTTGATTTTAAATCAGAAACAATCCAGCGGTAAAGATCAGCGGGGTATTTGGAAATAACTTTTTGAATTTGATCTGGATGTTCTAAGTATAAAAACGATAGCATTTTGATATGCTAGACTATCTTCGCTGCATAAGTCTTCTTTTTTTGCCTTCTTTAGACAGCTTAAACGCTTGGTCAAAATCTAAATTGATGCTGACGCTGGCCTGATAGCGATCGCTTTTACTTTGTCCTGAAGAATTACCTAATTCCAAGGCATAAGCAGCGGCTTCGACACGAATAAATGAAATATCAAATGCTGCACCGTACGTCAAATAACCCTGATAAAAACCAGCTCGTAAATCAATCAGTCCGAAAGAAGCTTCGGTACCTAAGTGAATTTTCTTTGAAAGATCAACACTATTGGTAGTTATATATTTATATTCAAAAGCGTGCGTCCACTGGCCGTACGCAAAAGGATGTTGAATCGACGCACCGAAAATAAGATTTTCGTCTTGCCTGTTGGGCCCAACGCCTGCCGTGGGTTCGAAACGTGTGCCGCCAATGTCATTCCAGACAAATGCTAATGTTGGATTCAAACTTCCACTCAGAGCCGTTAAAAATGATAAGTCTAAAGCGTTCCCCGTCCCTTTTGATAAAACTTTAGTATCAATAAAGTTTTCAAAACTAGCTCCAACAAGATCCGTTACCAAAAAATTTTCTTCAGTTGCCCAACGCTTCACATGTCTTCCTGCAATACCGAAAGATGTTTTCGGCCCAATCGGTAAAGCACCCGCAACGACGTAACCATAGTCGCTGACAAAATCAACATTGAACGTTGGAAAAACAGGATCATTAAATTTTAGATGTACATAATTCGATGAATACACACCGACACCAAAGTTTGGAAAAATCATCCCAGACTTGGCCGATGCATCAGAAAATAGCGTGTTGCCATAGAAAGATGTCATGTCTGAAGATGTTAACGTTGCACCTTGATTTGACTGAATACTTGATATTTTTGAACTGTTCATGCCGACAGCAGCTTGTGCCTCTAGAAGGGTAAAACTGTACCCTTCTGTCAATGTTAATGCTGCTGCGTTGACGTACAAAGAATCAACGCCACGAACAAGTGCAATAGATACTCCACCCATTCCTAGTGACCGAGTCGTTTGTAAAGGTTGATATAAAACACGTGCTTGAGAAAAACTAATACAGGCAGAAAAAATAAAAAATGTAAAATATTTCACGGACAAGCTCCGGGAATTAATAGGTCATTGCCACCCGTCGCATAAGTTCCGATTCCGTATTCAACTGTTTTTACTAAATCGCGAACTGTATCACGTATTGGTGACGTAATCAGAGCTGGATCAGTGATCTGACAAGAGGCACCTGCGGCAGCTGAACAAGAAGCAATAACACCATTCAGTGCCGTCGACGAAGAGCCGCCGATCAAAGATGACGAAACAGCCGAGAAGTTTTTCGACATGTAACCAAAACCTATAACCACATCATCGATTTGTGCATCAGTAACACCAGCACAAAGATCTACATCGGCCGTACCATCGCCCAACGCTGGCGCCAGATCGGCATAACCACGAAGTGCTGTGCCAATCAAAACCATGCCGACAACGGCTGTAAAAGCATTTTGATTCGCAGTACGTGTCGCCGTCGTACCAATCAGTTCCATCGTATCTAAAGCAGTTCGACAAAATTGGGGTTGCACAGCAACGCCAATAAATGGAGACATTAAAATATAAAACGAACTACCTGTCGCTTGCGCAGCTAGTTTTTGTGTATAATCAACAAAATTTAAACCGCATTTTCCACCGTAACTGCTGGCTAAAATTTCTCGGGCTTGAACTTTGGTTTGGCCATCGGTTGATAATTTATTTGTGATGACATCAATTGCTAAGTCATATTGTTCATTATCTAAATATTCTTGTGCTAGAAAAATATAGTCTTCGTCGCCCGTTTTCGAACTGAGCTCATTAAATAAATTACCACTACATGAGGTGAACAGTAATAAAAAAATTATCATTTTTTTCACTTAAAACCTCGCAGTCAATTTCATGTTGTACCGGCGATCTTCTTTCGTTGTCGCCACACCAGCCACCGTAGAACCAATTTCTTCACCGTAACTGGCCAATTGCCAACTAAATCTTTCGGCTGCAATTTCAAATCCTGCCGACCAATAACCTTGATGTAGGCCTGATCTGAAAAATAAAATATCACGAAAATTTGTTTCGAAACCAAAATGAACTCTTTTTGTAACCATGTCATCTTGTCTTGAATTTGTCGCATCATCATACTCAAGTGTCCATGTGCTGCGAAAGTGGTTCGAATGAATCGGAAATATTGAAATGCCCACATCAACAGATTGCTTAACTGTTTG
>JAYVKY010000322.1:0-2079 GCA_043767965.1 Pseudobdellovibrionaceae bacterium | reverse complement strand
ACACCCAATTACAAGGGGTTTTGGCAGTCGATGCAGGGAAAGTAGCCCTGACATCTGGTGCTGGTACGCTTGATGGTAAGGATACGGGTATCCGGCTACTTGCTAGCCTTGGCAGTCTAAAATTGGGCGGTGATGCTGCTACGAATTACACGCTAACCGTGTCAGGCAGTCAATGGTCTATTACCCCACGAGTTGTAAGAGTAGATATAGCTAACGGAGGCACACTTACCGACAATGGCTATCATTCTGTTAATGATAAGGTTTACGACTCAACGACCAAGGCAATTGTTAATAATCAATTGACGCGAGTTTTGAGTTTTGATAGTGTATACGCCGTACTCAATGCTAATTTTTCACAAAGTAATGTTGGTAATGATATTAAGGTTGACTTATCAAGTATTAATTTGGCGGGTCAAGATGCGAAAAACTATATTCTCTCTAATGACCCACTTTCAAGCAGATTGAAGGATAGTTTGATTGCCAGTATCACTCCGAAAATATTGAATTTTAGCGGCATCAAAGCCGAATTAAAGCGTGGCGAACCTTTGCCTGTAAATTTGGTCGAGTGTATAACGTGTCAGTTTTTTAATGGTGACAAAACCACAGGCCAAATAAACATCTACAAGGAGGTGGATGGCAGTTACGCAATTTATCAAGGGAGCTTGAAAGAACCATCTCCAAATTATCAAATAAAATTTCAACCTGCTTGGATTACTTATGTCGGTGCAGACCCTCTATTAGAGTCGGCTAGAGGAAATCACCTGATTAGCCTAAAAAATCAGACTATTGGTCTTGAGCGGGGAAACTTTTCATTGATTGATGTTGGGCTAACCACGTTAACAAGCGGACCCATTGATGCCTACATGGATTTTATGCTTTCCGGAGTTACTGGATCGCTTGGCAATCTTAGAAATCAATTTATAGAAAGAGTATCGAGCCTTCTTGACACCCTTCTTAATGCCAATTCTTTAAATATTAATAACTTCAACATTGATAAACGAGATCCAAATGCGCTTGTTGATATGGTTAATACCTATTCTGACCTCCTTAGGGATGAATCTCGTGTGAAAACAATTTCCAATTTGAATGCAGGAATTGATGGGATTGAAGGGTCACAAGATATAGGCGATTATGTATCTTATGCAACGAGTTTGTTTAACATTGGTGGCCATTTAAACGATATTGGTTCAAAGTTTGCACAGAGTATTTTCGAAAATAAAAGTGCAGCCAGTGAGCTTAATGGAAAACTAACAGAGTGGCTGCTTATGCCGGGGTCGCGTCAAAATATCGACCAGCTAGTGAATTTTCTTGGTGCGACAGATATCAGCCTTAAGGGGTTGTTCGTAGAGGTGGTTAAGGGTTTGGCATTAGATTCAAGTGGTGTATTGGACTATGAAGCAATTGGAAATATTAAGGATGCAATATTTACGACTATTGAATTGGCTAAAAAATCAGAATCAGATATGACTATGGTTAGATTTTTTAAAACATCAAAAAGCGAAACTGATCTGCTAAAGATAATGCTGCAAAACAAGTTTACGGAAGCCTTGGTTAAAAATGGCGCTACTCCAGTGGAGTTGAGTAATCTTAGGTATTACGAGATAGACGGATCAAGTTTGAAAATTAAGTAACAGGCATAAGTAATGACGCGACAATTCAGCGATCGTTGGATGGCATTTTGTTTGCTGTTCAGAATTATTTTTTAAAATGATCATGCATAAAAAATCAGTGTTAAACAAATATGTAACTAGACTAGTTACCTCTGGTGCAGTGTTAGGTTCATTCTTCAATTTCGTAGCTGCAGCCCCCCCTTCACTAGATGCGGGGTCAGTGATTCGCGATATATCACTTACCACCACGCAGGCACTCAAAAATTACGCCACTTTGCCCCAAGAAGGCGTAGCCCAGCCCAGCACAGCCTCAAGCACCGACACCACCCCCATCGCCGTTAAAAGCATCAGCATCACCGGGGCCACTTTGTTCACGGCAGATGAGTTGCAGGCCCTGGTGGCGGACGTAGCCAGTGGCACCCATACCTTGAGTGAGTTGCAGGCAGCGGCTGGCCGCATCACGGCGCAT
>JAYVKY010000321.1:0-5176 GCA_043767965.1 Pseudobdellovibrionaceae bacterium | reverse complement strand
CCTTAGCAAAGCAATTGGCTGATGGGTTTTTTGATTATGTTAAAAACCAGCGAACAACAATTAAAGAAACTGCCAATGAAATGATGACTCGAATTTATGAATTCTTATGTCACGAGCTGATTGACCGTGTTGAAATAGTTGCTATGGCGCAAGAGGTTCGCACGAAAACAAATAACGTGTGTATGGACCCTACAACTTTTGATACGTACTCAACGCCGTCTCGCGATGGTGGAATACTTGGAATATATAAAAAACTTTATTCACAAGCAGCGCTATTTAAACAAACAGGTGAATGGCAAAACATAGATTCAAATTTGCAAATAGTAATTGATGGAATATTTAATCCGACAAGAACTTCAAATGCAATTTCAAAAATTCAAAATTCTTGCACGTTTCAAAAGCCGCAAGGTTTAAATACCGACGTTGCTAGGTTTTACGAGGCCCTGATTGCAGGTAAAGCATCAAGTCATCCGAATGATTCATTATTTAATCGCTGGGGAATTGTGACCACGGCTGCGCTGACGGAATGCCCCAGGTATTAATTTTTAAACAAAGGAAATCGACATGAAATTATTAAGTCTTATTATTTTGGTGTTGTTTGGATTAATTGCGCAAGCTGAAGAAAAATTTATAATGAATTATTCAAATGAGGACCTAACAAAAATCATCGAAGTTTATTCAAAAGCATCAGGTCAAAAATTTGTTATTGATTCGACTGTGCGCGGAAAAATTACAATTTTAAATCCCGAGCCGATCACCCTTAAAGAAGTATTTAATCAAATCTCGACAGCCTTGGCACTGAATGGTTTCGCAATTTTCAAACAAGGCGAGGCCATGACAATTCGAAATGCCCGCAGCGCCCAAAGAAGTTCTATTGAAGTCAGCACAGAGCTTCCTAGCGCTAACCCCGAGCGTATGGCCACATGGATATACACAGTTAAAAATATGACAGCACATGATTTAATGCATCTAAATCGTTTACTGACTTCAATGTACGGCGAAATGGCCGTGGCTAACGGTACAAATCAGTTAATAATTACCGATTTCACATCATCTTTGAATAAAGTTTCAGAAATGTTAAAGCAAATAGATCGCAAAGCTGACCCATCCGTGCAAAAACTTGCAAGCACCTCGAAAGAACAGTCTGAAAAAGACCGTGCTGAAAATAAAAAAAATCGTAAAAACGAAGCATTAATTGTACCTCCCCCTCCGCAAAACTAAATACAACAGATTTAGTTTTTTTCATTTATATAGAGCTCGATGATTGATGATTACTTGGGTGTCGTTAACGCATTTCGAGTCAATAGAAAGGACTAAGTTTATGTCTAAAAAAACGTTATTTCCGTCAGAATCAGAATTAAATGATGTTCGTCGTGAGTTATCAAATTCGATTGCATCAAGACCACTTAAAAAATCTGCATCAACGATTGAAAAAATTAAACATAAAATTTGCCGTGAATTTATCGTTTATAAAACTGTGAGTACGATGACTCAAAAAACCTTGGCCGAGAAACTTAAAATTGATGAAGCGTTGATGAGTAAAATTTTACATTATCATTATGATGAATTTACGATTGATCGCTTGATCAAATATTTAAACGTGCTGTATCCGAATATTGATTTGAAGTTAGATTTAGTATCGTAGCAAGAAGCCATCTTATATCACAGGCGGTGTTTGCTGAGCTGCAGATACTAAAACCAATATATTCGACTTAATCCGCAATAGTCCTATTTTAAGACAAAAACTTTTGAAATTTCATAATTTATAGTATACTGAACACGATGGATAATATCACTAAATAGCAGTGTGGATAAAAAAAGATGACAGGGATTTGAACCCAGCGACAAACGCTGTACCCGACTACGAAAAAACCACTCCGCCGAGTTTTGATAAAAACATTTTGTCCGCACGGCCCTGACGTCGAGCACGCCGCCTGTAAATCCACTCGTCTACGAGGTTCATTGTCAAATTTTGGACATGACTAGTCCTCCGTTATTTGCAAAATGTGCAATCGCGGATAAAAATTTATTTTTAAATTTTATTTTTTTGAAAAACAGATTTCCACAGGGATAAATTCAGATTTGGGGTTTTATTCTAAGCATCTTTCAAAATTTGAAACTCGATTGATTCATACAATAACAACATTTGAAATTGAAAAGTTTGTGAACACTTTAATTGAATCAGGTTTAAAGCCAAAATCTGTAAACAATGTTTTAATTTTGTTTAAGCAAATATTTATATGCTGAAGAAATCAAAGCCGTATTAAATGCAAATCGTTTTGAAAACATATATCCAATATTGGCCTTTGTTTTAAACACAGGTTTAAGAATTGGTGAAATCGCGGGTCTTTGTTGGGATTGTATCAACTTTGAAAAAAGACAAATTTTGGTGAAGCGATCAGTTTCTCGAATGACCGGACTTCAAGAATATACAAAAACAAAAGCGATTCGGTATTTTCCGATCAATGATGAAGTTTTGGATGTATTACGTTATCAGTTTAAAAATCAAAAATCTGATAAATTTGTTTTCACGACTCCAAAGGGCGAAATCATAAAGCCAGATCATTTTTCAAGTCGGCAATTTAAAGACGCTTTAGATCGCGCAAACATTAAACGAGTTCGATTTCATGATTTACGGCACACGTTCGCAAGTCATTACATGATGAACGGCGGAAACATTTATGATCTGCAAAAACTTCTTGGACACAAAGATATAACGACAACAATGAAGTACGCGCACTTGAGTCCAGATCATTTATTGGCGGCATCGAAAGTTGTAAATTTTAAATCAGACATTGATCCAGAATTTAGTTTTAAAAATGAAAGTAGCTACAATTTAGCTACTTGTGCTTTGAAGCTGGTTCAGTGATTTAAAAATGTTTTATGATTTCAGGCGGTTGAAGAAGCCATTCAAAAAATGGCGGAAAGTGAGGGATTCGAACCCTCGAGCCCCGCGAAGGGCTGGCAGTTTTCAAGACTGCTGTATTCAACCGCTCTACCAACTTTCCGTTGATTGTTTTATGTAATTTAATCAATCAGATCAAGAGTTTAGAAAGTTGTTGCAGTCTGTTACGGACGTTTGTCCGCATGGTTGCTTTGTTTCGGGGCGGAATGAACAAAAAAATTAGCGAATTTCTGTTTTATTGCCCATGTATCCGCGCAAGGCCCGCGGTATTTCAATACTGCCGTCTGCACGTTGATAGTTTTCAAATATGGCAACCAGCGTGCGGCCAACGGCCAATCCGCTGCCATTTAATGTGTGAACATACTGTGGCTTTCCGCCATCTTTGGGTTTAAATCGGATGTTTGCACGGCGCGCTTGGAAATCTTCGAAATTTGAACACGAACTGATTTCGCGGTATGAATTTTGACCCGGAAGCCAGACCTCAAGGTCATAAGTTTTCGCAGATCCAAAACCCATATCACCCGTACATAATAAAGATTTTCTAAAAGCTAAACCCAAAGCACTTAATACGTTTTCTGCATGCCCTGTCAGTTGTTCGTGTACGGCATCAGAATTTTCGGGATGGCAAAAAGTCATCAGTTCAACTTTATTAAATTGATGTTGGCGGATTAAACCCTTGGTGTCTTTGCCGTAGCTGCCGGCTTCAGATCTGAAACACGGTGAATAGGCACAAAAAGATTTTGGCAAATCAGTTTCAGACAAAGTTTCACCGCGGTAATAATTAGTAACAGGCACCTCGGCGGTTGGAATTAAAAAATAATCTGTAGTACTTAATTGAAAAACATCTTCTTTAAATTTCGGAAATTGCCCCGTGCCTTGCATGCTGTGGCTGTTTACAATAAACGGCGGAATCATTTCGGTATAACCGTGCTGTGTTGAATGCAGATCCATCATAAATTGAATCAGCGCGCGCTCCATTTGCGCGGCGGCGCCTTTTAGAAAAACAAAGCGTGTGCCCGTGGTTTTTCCAGCGCGCTCAAAATCTATAATATTTAAGTTTTCACCCAGTTCAAAATGCTCTTTGGGCTTGAAAGAAAACTTTTTGATTTCGCCAACGGTTGAAATAATTTTATTGTCATGCTCTGACTTTCCAACCGGCACATCTGATTTTGGCTTATTAGGCAAGTTTAATAATAAATTTTGAACTTCATCATCAACCTGAGCGGCCTGGGCCTCAAGCTCTTTCACTTGGTGTTTAAGTTGATCAACCTGTGATAACAAGATTGAGGCATCTTTGCCCTCGCGCTTTAGAAGACCAATTTCAGCACTTAATTTATTTTGGCGTGCTTTCTCGGCCTCAGACTGTGATATGACTTCTTTACGAAGAATCGCCATTTGAATGATTTTCTCTAATGTTATTAAATTTTGTTGCGAGCCACTTCGATTTTTAAGGCTTTGCGTGTATTCATCAAGGTAGCCTGTTCCATTTTCTGGTTTTTTTTCTAATAATTTTAGATCAATCATAAAATTCCTATTTTAAATACGGTTGGTTATATAAAAATTAATTCGGAGCAATCAATATATACATTCTTAGTAGCGAACCAATTAGAACACAAATAAAATCAAAAATAACAATTTGAAAAATGGTTCTTGGTGCAAGCAGTTTGTAAATAGTAGCTAAAAATAAAATATTTAAGAAGATCAGCATAAAAAAGCCAAGGCTAAAGATCTCTTGAAAAATGAGTGCCAAAACCAGGCCGATAAAAAATCCAGAGAGCAGCCGCAGGAAAATGTGTCCCATGCCATGGGCGGCAGCAACCGTTGTCTGTTGAACATTATTAGAAAACCCTTTTAATTTGCCTGTTAGACTCATGCTGTGTTCCTTAATTTTTATGTTAAAATATAATCTATAATTTATTTTCAATTTCAGCATGATCCGACGCATTTGGGGATAGCTCTAAATACAAACTGAAAGCTTCTTTGGCTTGCTTGGTCATACCCTTTTTTTCAAATAGAAAGCCCTGTTCGCGGTATATAGTAGGCAAACCACTTTCCTGCTGTTTAGCAATATCTAACATATCTTGCGCAATATCAAGAGCATCACTTTTTCTATAGCAGGTTGCAGCTCTGACATAAAGATCAGCCGATGACGGTCGCAGCTTGATAGCTAAAGAGTATTCAGCAGCGCATTCCTTATACTGGC
This sequence comes from Pseudobdellovibrionaceae bacterium, assembly GCA_043767965.1. Taxonomy (GTDB): domain Bacteria; phylum Bdellovibrionota; class Bdellovibrionia; order Bdellovibrionales; family Bdellovibrionaceae; genus Pseudobdellovibrio. The sequence continues at coordinate 68 of JAYVKY010000321.1, read as the reverse complement.
TCTTTCGATCAAAAATTTCGGCTGTTAACAGATAAGGATCGGCCAGGTTTGGGTTTTTCATTTTCTCT
>JAYVKY010000320.1:0-6574 GCA_043767965.1 Pseudobdellovibrionaceae bacterium | reverse complement strand
AAAGTAGAGTCCCCAGTTTTTCAATCTGCATTTTAAATTCTTATAGACTTAGAATGCATTTAATGTGGCACCGACACAAATATCTTCATGATCTTTCATGTATTTTTTTTGTTCAGTAATTTCGATTTGTGAGACCTGGAAGTCGTTCACATCACAGTTTTCGTCATTTGCAATTTTTTCTATTTTAGCTATCTCTGTTGGAGTTAATCGCAAATTCCATAAATACTTTATTTCAAGCCATATTTTTAAATACTCACATGTGTACTTTGCATTTGGTGGCATATATTCGCTGGGGCTGCGGTCGCTTTTTCGCATATTTTCAGTGCCATTCACAGACAATAAATGAAATTGATTTCCTAAATAATTTGCATACTGACAGCGTTTTTTATTGTCCCATTCAAAGGCTCCTGTCATATAAGCGTTTTTTAAAGGCACTACATGATCAATCTGAATATCTGACGAAGACATGAAAATTTTATCCGTGTATGGATCAAGCCAGTCCCCGTTTGTGACTCGGCAATTCGAACCAATAACCACATTCGTCTTTGAGTCACGCTTTAATACCAGTCCACGCGTATCTAAACATGTCCCATCATCTGCGAAATTGATCCAGCCACCAAAATGTTTTTTACGATCATAACTTATCGTAGGTAAAGGAAATGTTTTTTGAATTTCTTCAAGGACCAGTAAATTAATCCCAGTTAAACGTTTTTGACCTTTGATTTGATAGTATTTGTCATAGATAAAATTCTCGGCAGTTTTATTCGCGCCAGGATCAACCCCAGGTTGAGCCACAGGTGGGGCAACTACGCTTGAAATCGCTGAAAAACCGAAGAGCTGACTGACAAGAATCAACAGACTCAGAGTCAATTTAAATTGAACTCGTTTTTTGGATTGCATAAAACCCCTTCCTTGAAGTTTTGATTGGATGTGACTATATTAGATTCTGAAGAGAACATTTATGCAAACTGAATATTGTCAGGATTCTGTGAAGAAAAAGTTATCCACAGAGAAAACTAAAAAGGACAAATTTAAGCCACATTTTTGTGGAAAAGATTTTTATGTGCGCCATCAAAGCGAATTTATAGCAATTCATGCCTACACCCGACACCTTCCCTTAAAAAATAGACTTATTATTTATACAATTGCACTTTGCTGCTTGCGGCGTAAAACGGATTGGTTTGCTGGTGTCTTACCTGAGCCACGCTTGGTATTTACTCAATATCCGGAAAATCAAATCTGTTTTTCGGTCTATCAGCTGTTCAGAACATTACATATTCAATGGCCCAAGGCCCTTTCCCTAGGCCTTACATTTTATGATTTTTTATCTTTAATAAAAATAAAGCCAATCCCCGAGGCTGCGTTAAGTGGAATTTTTCATTTTTATGTCGGCGACTATAACTTAGAAATTTTATGTTACGAACCCTTACCACTTGAAATTTTAAATCTGCAAATTCAAAATAAACGAGTTCTGACTTTTGAAGATAACTTCGCAAAATGGCCCGATATAAAATATGGCGCTCGCGATGTTCTTAGTTTTTTATTACATGATTTTATTCATGCTGAACATTTCTTAAGTGATCCACAAAAACGCTTAGGTCAAATTGGATTTTACAGATTTATACAAAAAATATTAACTGAAACATTACTTGATCCGTATTTCGTAAGTGTTGAATTTAACAAACAATTTTCGTACTTAATTTCAGATATGAATTCACACGTTATTCATTTGTTAAAAACTTTTAAAGCCATTCTTGATGAACAAAATTTTGACCCCAAAATATGGACTAAACTTTGTCAGTTAATACCTGACGCGCATACACTGAAACTTGCGTTAAATAAAATCAATACCCCGCTATTTTCGAGTTCAGATGCCGTCACAGCGCTTCAATATTTCGAGAACGAATATAACCAGACCTTAAAAATAAATCAATAACGACCTATTCAAAAACCAACTCATGCGCTAGATTACTCTTATGCAAAACAAAAATGCTGAACCAACACTAAAAACAATTGAGAAAACGGACGAAGTGTCTCAAAATAAATCATTCAATTTGAAACGCAAAAAAAGAAGAACTCTGGCCCCTAAAGGGTGGTAGTTTTTGGCCTAAAAATTATCAAAATGACTTTATTTTGATTTATACTAAAGTCACCAGGAGATTCTGCTGAAATCATCAATTTGTGTTATTGATACAGATTCTAAAATAACAGCAGACATCGCCGTAGCCACCGAACAAATTTGCAAAGAACAAAACCTTACTTTTATAAATATGAATTCATTTGCAGAGCTTGACCTGTATATGACCCAACCTGAAAATTCAGATCAAATAATTTCATTAATGCTGATCAGTACCGAGTGTTTAAAAAACATAACGCCCGAATCACTTCAAAAACTTCAAATTCAATATCAAACAAATTTAATAATCACAGCCTTTGAAGACCCCTTAAAACCACTCAAAAAAACTGAAACGTGGCCGATTGAAAATATTATCTACAAACCTTTTGATATAGCTATTTTACAAGAACATATTCGATTTGCTTTGCTTCGTAATGAAAAGGTTAAAACCATAGCTGTTCACAGTTCGCTTGAAAAAAACAATATTGAAAAAATCAGACCTTATCACCTGCTACAACTTTCTGATTTTGGCTTTACAATTGAAACCACGACGAATCACACCTTAAATACTGCCTATAAGTTTTATCACTTATGCTTTGCTAATGAAAAGAAAACAAGCCTCTGGGGTAAGGCCATATCAAAAACACCAGTAAAATCTGAAATTAAAAACCAGCTGATCTATGAATTTATTTTTTGTGCCCCAAGCCATACCGTTTTAACAAACCTAAGGCACAAAATGAATGAATCTAAAAGTAAAAATAAAAATATAGCTTGGCATGGATTTGAAAAAAATATTTCAGTCACAGAACCACAGATTTATATTCAGACCAATGCCTCTGAAGATTTTGATAGATTAAAAGATTATTTTGCCAGAAAATTTCGCTCTGCCCATGTTTTTCAACTTTCAGAAATTGCTCAAAAAGAAAAACTTAGTTGCGATCTGTTGATTTGTGAAAATCAATTCTCAGTGAATCAACTTGATACTTTATTTAAAGTATCGCCGTTGTGTTTTCGAATCTCAAATGACATTTTTAAAACTCGCGCTGAGGCCACAGAAATTTTAGTGACTGAGACCATCAGATTACAAAAACCGATTGATCGAAATTATTTGGGTCGCATGATGAACAGCTATTTCCCAAGCTGCATTGAATCTGACCCCAACCCTGTGAATTGGTTTCAGTTATCTGATCCCGTGTTGTATTCTGAACTGATCGAGGTCAGTGAATTATCAGAAGCCGCATTCACATACACACGCGATAGCTTATTAAAGCACGGGGATTATCAAGAGTTCGCGTTCTCTGAAGTGGATGAAAACGAACTCAGGCCCATAAAAGCCAAAGTTCAGTTTGCGAGCCCGACACCAGATGCCGAAAAAAAATATGCCCACCAAGTTGTCTTTTTTGGAATACGCGATGACATTTTAAAAAAGCTTCGCCTGTGGATGCTGCAAAACCATATTGAACATAAAAAATCCGAGACTTAGCTGCATTCGAGTGACCTATTGCCTCAGTTGGTATGCTTTTTGGGCAAAACCTGACCTGTTCAAATAGTTTTTTCACAAAAAATTGACTTTTTTTACGACTCACATTACAAAAGAACTTCATTTTTAATCAATATTCGGTGGTGGGGTAGCTCAGTTGGTTAGAGCAACGGAATCATAATCCGTAGGTCACGTGTTCAAGTCACGTTCTCACTACCAATTTTTTATCCGAACAAAAAAACGACAGATTATGATTTTTCAAATTTCTAGCTGTTATATCAATAGGTTATCAGTTGTTAAGCTTTGGTTCGGGTAACATATGAATCTGACCTGTGAAAGCTACCCGAACATATTCAAATCTGCCAATTCAAATATAGCCAATATAGTAAATAAAGACATATATGTCTTTATTTACAGATAAGGATATGATAATCTGATTAAAGGATTGTATGAAAAAAGAAATGACTAAGCTACCCCACTTTAACCCAGACGGATTGCTACCTGTTGGCGACTACGAATTAAGCTTGGATGAGCTTAAAAAATCTTGGATAGTCACTGGCTTTGGAATTAAATCCCCCAACTGGGACAGCCCTTGGCGCTTGCAGCTTGTTCATAATTTAGAAATTATGGTCAAACAGCTTTGGGAAGTTAACGTTACTGAAATCTACATTGATGGCTCGTTTGTCGAAGACAAAGATCATCCAAATGATATTGATGGATATTTTATTATCGACGTTGAAAAACTTGAATACTCTGTTAAAAAATTAAATCAAATTGATAAATGGTCTGTCTGGACATGGAATTTGAAATCAAGAACGGCCTACAAAAATTATCCTAAACTTCAATTGCCCATGTGGCACAAATACCGTGTTGAATTATTTCCTGAATATGGTCAGGGCTCGGGAATTAAAGACGAATTTGGGCACAATCAAATTTTTCCAGCCGCATTCAGACGCGCACGAAGAAATGGCCTGCCCAAAGGAATTATCAAAATCAAACCACAAATTAAGCGAGGTTTAAAATGATCAGAAACGAATCTGAATACAAAGAAGCTTTAAAGCGTATTGATGAAGAAAAAAAATTAATAAAATCACAGCGTACAAAATTAAAAGAAAAAAAACTGAAAGAATCAGCTTTAGAATTAGCGATGGAACCTATCTTAACGTTTCATCAACAGCTTGTTGAAGAAGTTGAAAGTTATGAAAAATTAAAACGCGGTCAAATCGGTGAATTTTATAATCTGGATGGCTTGGGGCGCACATTGATTGCACTACGCATTGCCAAGGGGATTACGCAGAAAGATTTGGCAAAAAAATTAAGTGTTCATGAAACCCAAATTAGCCGTGACGAACGCAATGAATACCGAGGGGCTTCGATTGAAAAAGTAAATTCAGTTTTAAATGCGCTGAAAGTCGAAGTTGTTACGAAGCTTAGGACTTTAGAGGCTGGGTAATTGTTGAGCCAATAATCTGTTATAGTTAATATATCAATTTAGCAGCTTCAAAAAAGTAGCCGTATTCAATGATAAGACTGAATTTTTTCGTTTAATTATTTTCATTTGAAAAATAAAAGTTTCCGCAGGAAGCACATCAGTTAGCAATTTTTCTTTAAGTTCTTTATAAATCAAAAACTCTGGCAAAACTGAGACGCCAACACCATTTAAAACTAATTCTTTATGAGCCGTTAAATTATTCGTTGAAATTTTAATCATTGCCTTAGGATATTTCTGTTTCAACTTTTCTAATGTTGGAAATTTTTTGACCCGAATGTCATCGATTTCTCTTGAACCGATAAAATGATTGATGACAGCTTCATTTTTTTTCAAATCTTTACGAACCACAAGCCTGAATGGTATATTTACATTTTTTTCGATAACAAGTTTTTCAGATAATAATGGCACATGAAAAAATAACCCCAATTCAATTTCGCCGGATTCGATGCTTTTCAAACCCATTGACGACGGGCCTGAAAAAATATTTGGATATACTTTAGGATGTGATTTCAGAAAGTCCGTTATCTTATCAGGCAGAAAATGACTGGCAATAGGCTCTGCGGCAACAATTAACAATGAACCTTTGCATTCGCCACTGATTTTTCCTATTGAAAGCTTAAGCTCCTCAACATCTGAAAAAATTTTTTTACTACTTTCAAACACATCCTGTCCGCGTGCTGTTAAACGAACATTTCGACCTATTTTTTCAAAAAGTTTAAAGCCAAAATAATCTTCAAGATTTGCGACCATTCGACTAATAGCAGGCTGTTGTATTCGCATTTTTTCAGAGGCCCTTAAAAAGCCGCCTTCTTTAGCTACGTTATAAAAATACTCAAGATGTAATAAGTTCATTCATACTTTTTTAGCATACTTTTAATTGAAATTATATATTTTTTATTTATTTAAAACATTTGTACACATACTGATAACAAAAAGGAGACTTATGAAACAGTTATTGATCTTAATTTTGATGACAATAGGACTTAATACAGATGCTTGTGCTTCGGGGTGCGATTCGTACTACTTTAATTATCCAGAATTAACAAAGCAGACTATTTTAAATGACTATGGCGACCTTTCAATTGACAAAGCGCAGATAATTATTAATTCGATGTTTGATGCACACAAAAACGCATTGCACTCTACTGAACCTATTGTTATCAAAAACAAAGTCAAAATTAAACTTGTTGAATCAACCTATGAGGATCTTACAACAGATTGTGGATGGCCATATTTTAAGTTATTGATAATTACTCACCTTGAAATTGAATCATCTATTGGTAAATTTCTATACCCTGAAGTATCATCTGATATCGATCCACAGACAGCGAATTTATCCTATGTCGATAAATACGTCAGAATTAAATAATTTACCCAAGTTCAAGTTGACCTCCAATTAATGTAATTTGTTTTTGTTCAAATCGATTTAAAATATTAACTACGGAATTACGACTCCAAGTTGCTGCGATTCGGGGTGGTATTTTTT
>JAYVKY010000319.1:0-2186 GCA_043767965.1 Pseudobdellovibrionaceae bacterium | reverse complement strand
ACCAGCAACCAGCGAATTTTTTGTTTCTTTGTAACATTTTCCGCCGCCGCTTAATCGCTTGATTCTGGCAGCTGCCAGTTTGATTGTTTTTGCAACGTGCGGGCTGTTTTCGTAATTTTTAATTTGTTCTAAGATTGATGTGGGTGCAGCGCTGGGTGATGTATTCGGTGTGTTTGCTTTTTCTTCGATGGCTTGAATATATTTCTTTGCGAAAGCAACGGCAGGTTGTTTTTCCATTTGTTTTTTTGCGTCGGACGGGCAATTAACACATTCAGCTTTTGAATATGAAATGTCGGCTTCGGTTTCGGTTGTATTTGAAATTTTTGTGTATTTTGTGTTTTTTCCGTCGTAAATATAAATCGGGCCAGTTTTGACATAATCATTCGACAGATTGCTGCCTTTACCTTTACGGATGATTTTAATTTCTAATGCTTTGGCGCCAGAGCGTAATGTTTTACTGGATACAATTTCAAATTCTGTTTTTGCAGAAATATGACCAACCACATCGTCAGTGCTGACGAAATCGGTACTTTCATCGCGCACGTTCAGCGCGCTGTCCAAACGGTAAGTTTCAGAAAAACTGACGGATGAAAATAATATAATGAAATATTTCAGAAGTTTCTGCATAAACAGTTTATCGGTTTTATATTTATTAAATTGAGTCGTTTCGAATATTTAGATCTGTTCTGGACCTTATATAGACCTCGGTCGGGTATGATTTATATGTCCGTTCGAATAGTCTGTATATAACAAATAACAGTCAGGTTTAAGGTTTATGACCAAAAGGAAATCTATGAAGAAAATATTGTTCGTACTGCCGCTATTGTTGATCTTTAATTTTGCTTTTGCGCAAATGACTTCGACAGAACAAGCCAGATTAAAAAAACAAACTGAATCACAAGCTGATGTTGATAAAAAATATGCTGATGCGGGTAATGCAACGTCAGGATTAACTGATGCGTTGAGCGCGTGGGGATCAAAAGTTGCCGCTGGTTTAGGGACGACTTACACATCGGCAAAAACTGGAGTTATGAATTCTGGAACACGCGCATTTTCTTCGAACGAAGACATGCAAAACACAGACAGCGATGCGCACAAAAAACTTGTTGAACGTACGCAAGAAGCGAACCGTGCGAAATTAGACGCCTATGACAAACGCAATATGGCCGCTGAAAAAACAGCAACAGCTTATGAGGCTGCGGCGGCAAATTTAGCTTTGGCAAAAATCTCGGTCAGTTCAACAGCATCATCAGCTTATAATGCGGCGGCGCAAACTTTCAAAGACACAGCAGAAGTCGGATTTTTTAAAACAGTTGCTCTTCAGAGCAATTTCACTACATTAAGTAACCGATACAATAATGTTAACGATGCAATGATTGCTCTTGAAAGAAATTTAGATCGATCAGTGATGGCTACTTACATGCACGAAAAAATGCGAAAAATGATGTCGTCGGATGTTATGTGTAAGGCCGCAGCGTCTTGTCAAAAGAACGGTAAAAATACGGCTTCAATTTCAACGGCTGATATGAAATCAATTTTTCCATTTAATTCAGCAGATGCCGACGCGACGAAAAACAAAGGTTCAAATAATAAATAATTAAATTTAAAAGCTAATATAAAAAAGGCTGCAAATTAAATTTTGCAGCCTTTTTTATATGTGATCGAATTACAATTACAAATCTAAACCTAAAAACACTTTTAAGTATGTTCCGCCAAGGTCGATATCTTTCGGTGCGCCACTTAAGCCCGAAGAATCAGTAGCATTTTTGTATTTAAATTGACTGATGCCCGCCTCAGCGCCAACCGATATCGGGATGATAATTAAAGGTTTAATTCCGACCTCAAGGCCCAACGAATACGATTCGCCAGTACCTGTTGCATAATCCAGAATTTTTGTGCCATTTTGTTTCATCTCGATACTGCCACTATGTGAAATGCCGTAAGAAAAAATAGGGCCCACATGTAAAATGGTATCGATCAGACGGTAATTCACTAAAATTGCTGTACGATTAAAATTTGCAGTAGCCTCCATATTTGTACTTGATCCGGTTGCGCTTAGTTTTTCATAACGTAAACCAAAACCAAACGGAATTAATGGAAGCTTTATTAAAACGTCAGCCCCCATAAATGGCAAGGCAAGTTTTCCTGGTAATGTACCTGTACAATTTGTGTTGCCATTACAAATG
>JAYVKY010000318.1:0-2156 GCA_043767965.1 Pseudobdellovibrionaceae bacterium | reverse complement strand
ACCCCAGAGGGTGGTCCTTATCGTCGAAAAGATGTTGTCTTTGAAGCAATGCCTGATGGTAAAACATTTGGCGACATTGTTGGCGTCAATGATCCGCGTGCTGACTATGCCAGGGTGCAAGTTTCAGATGTGGTTTCTGATAAAAAGGCACCACTGATGAAGTATGATCCATCTCATCCGGATGCAAATGAGGAGGGGTATGTGGCTTATCCCAATATTAACTTGATGGAAGAAATGACAAATATGATACAAGCCTCGAGATCCTACGAGGCTAACGTACAGGCTGTGCAGGCAACAAAAGATATGGCTTTAAGTGCTTTGGAAATTGGTAGATAATTAAATAGAGGTGTACCATGGACGGTTTGACAATCTCGAATGCGAATAAGTTTATTGATTCAGGCGGATCAAAAATTGGTTCTTCAAATTCGATCACTGATCAATTTAAGACAGAAAAAAATAATGGCAAATCTTTTGCTGATACTTTGACTGAAGCCATTTCTGGTGTGAATGAATTGCAATTGCAATCAGATCAAAAAGTTCAAGAGCTTGCAACTGGTAAAACGGATGATGTCGCTGGCGTTATGATTACTGCAGAAAAAGCAGATATCGCGCTTCGTGCAATGGTGCAAGTACGTAATAAAATTATCGATGCTTATCAAGATATTATGAAGATGCAGGTGTGATGTGGGTAAATTATTTGGTGGCCTGGTTGTTCAATTTCAAGAATTTTATAAATCGATCGGGCCTACGAAGCGTATTGCTTTAACATTTTCGGGACTTATAATTATTATTGCGCTGGGCTTTGTTGTGTTTATGGCTTCAGGTAAAGATTACGTCGTATTGTTCAAAGATATACCTGCCGAGCAAATGTCACTGATGAGCTCAAAATTGACTGCCAAAAATATTTCATATCGAATTGGTGACGATGGAAAAACAATTTTAGTGCCGAATGAATTTTTACATGCAACACAAATGCAACTTATGTCGGAAGTTGGCTCAGCCAACATGGGTACTATTGGTTTAGAACTTTTTGATAAAACCGATTTCGGAATTAATTCTTATGCGCAAAAAGTTAATTATCAACGTGCATAGCAGGGCGAGCTAATGCGCGCAATTAATACATTGTCTGCGGTTAAGCAATCAAAAGTGATGCTGGCATTGCCGCAAAAAAAAGCCATTATGGAAGAAACAATTGCTCCATCGGCGTCAATTGTAGTTTCGTTACATGCGGGTAAAACTTTAACGGCTGATCAAGTTCGAGGGATTCGTTTTTTAGTTTCAAATGCTGTTGAAGGCATGGACGCTGATCGTGTCACGGTGATCGATCAAAGTGGCAAAATGTTGTCACGTAAATCAGACGGTGCCATCGGCGCATCGAGTGAAATTTTAGAACTTAAACAGCAGGTCGAAAAAGAATTCGAAAGCCGTATTGATAGTATATTATCAAAAGTTGTAGGCCAAGGGAAAATCGTAACTCGCGTTGATGCGACTATAAATCAAAAGGTTATCAGTTCTATTGAAGAAAGTGTTGATCCAGATAAAACAGCTCTTCGAAGCATGACGACGAACGAAGAATCCTTAGACGGAGCAAGAACAAATCCTACTGGAATTCCAGGATCTCGATCAAACCTGCCAGGGGCTGAAGACAATTCAGGCCAAGTGGGCTTTAAGCAAGATGTTAAAAAAGAATCAAAAACAATTAATAATGAAGTCTCAAAAACTGTTCGCAACATCAAAGAGGCAGCTGGTGGCGTCGAAAAAATTAGTGTTGCTGTATTGATTGATGGTATAACAACCACGACCACCACTGCAGATGGAAAAACAGAAACAAAATGGCAACCGCGTACGGTCGAAGAAATTGCAAAGTATGAATCCCTCGTGAAAAGTGCCGTGGGTTTTGTAGCTGCTCGTGGTGATAGCGTTAAAATTGAATCAATTCAGTTTCAGGCCGAGGACTTTTCTGAAAGTGAAAAGTTACTGACGAATATCGAAAAGAAAAAACTGATACAATCTTTGTTTAAATGGGGCTTATTAGGTTTTGCATTAATGCTTTTCTTTTTTATGGTGATACGTCCATTTATGCAATGGATTACAGATTCGTTTACTGATTCGGTTGAAGAAATGTTACCAAGAACTTTAGAAGAGCTTGAAGAGCT
>JAYVKY010000317.1:0-2718 GCA_043767965.1 Pseudobdellovibrionaceae bacterium | reverse complement strand
AAAAGTTATATTTTTTGCTTTAAATGCGGTTTGCTGTGATTCCAATTTTAAGTTTTCAATTTCAAATTGGCTAGTTTCGCCCATATTAAAATCAAAAATACCATGCCCTTTCAAAGTTAAAAAATAATTATTAAAATCATTTATCAGATTGTCTTGAGCTGAATTTTTTTCAAAATTAAAAAATTTTGTCAACGATTTAAGGCTTATTTTGTCCAACTCTAAGTCAAATACAATTTGATTTAATACCTGATCATAATCGAATTGCAGTCTGTAGTCGCGATCGATCAATTTACCAGACACTGTACCTTCGATTTTAATTTGATCAGATTTTGTTTTTTGAATATTTAAATTCAAATCGGACTTTAACTTGAAAACTTGTTTCTGATTGTCTTTGTAGGTTAAAATATATGATTTTAACCAAATTTTTGAAATCTTCTTATCTAAGTACTCGAAATTGAAAATTGCGGCTTGTAAATAGATGGGGGCTTGATAATTATTTTTACTTAAAATTTTAATTCGATCAATCTTAAGCTCTTCAAGTTGTTCTGCATTCGGAGCCGAAAATAATTGCAACAAAGCCTGATTTAAAATTGATTGTGTCGTTGATTCATTGACCGAAAAACATTTACCAAATTCTGAAAGTCTAATCTCGAGCTGAGTCATTCTTAAAGATTTAATAATTTTTTTAGATTCAAATAATAAATTCCACGTTAGTGGAAACGACATGGTCTCTATGAAAATCTGCGATTCATCGCAGACTGCCTTTACGGGTGACATGCGAATATCGTGCACCTCTAGATAGGGCTGTGGCCAACCCCAATCGGATAGTTTAATTTCTATCGACTTAAAATCAATCCTAACATCTGGCTGCAACTTCACGATGGCTTCATCTATTCTAGATTTTATTTTATGTGGTGCTATCTGTGCTTTTATCAAAAGCCCAAAAATGATGGCCACAGTCAGGCCTATAAAAATAATTTTAAAACCGGGCTGATCAACAATGGCTCGCTTCAAACAAAACGACCTGACTTAGATAAATTTAAATGATAAAACTTCATAATCTTTATCGCCTTTGGGGCTTTGAACAGTAAATGAATCACCTTTTTTCTTACCAATCATAGCTCTGGCTAATGGTGATAAAATTGAAATCATTCCTTTTTTAACATCTGATTCGTCAACTCCAACAATTTGATAGGTAATGTGTTCGTTAGTTTCAACATCAGAAATTTCTACAGTTGCGCCAAAGACAATACGGTCTGACTTGATCAGTGATGGATCAATTGCTTCAGCCCCTGCAAGTTTACCTTGAATCTCTCCGATGCGCCCCTCGATCATGCCTTGGCGTTCTTTTGCCGCATCATATTCAGCATTTTCACTGATATCGCCATGCGCTCTGGCCTCTTCGATGGCCTTAATTATGGCTGGTCGTTCTTCAAAAATAAGAACTTTTAACTCAGCTTCTAAAATTTGTTTTCCGCGTAGCGTTATTGGCAATACGTCAGCAGCCATAATTTCCTCGATTTTTTAAATACGTCCTAAACTCTATGTTTGTTATTTTACAAGGTAATTTACTAATTCTTCAATATCTTTTTTACAGCTTCCGCAACCTGTCCCCGCCATAGTAACTCGTCCAATTTCGGTCACTGAAAAAGCATCTTGTTTAATCACACTCAACACTTTTTGTGTCTGTACCATGCGACAATGGCAAAGCTCATCATGAATGTAAGGTATTTTGTAATTATCTTGGCACTTTAGAACAAATTCATTAAGCAATACATCATATCCATCCTGAGCCTTTGCAACATTCCAATTTTTTGGATTTAGACCAAATAATTTTATTTTCTCATCAATTTTTTTTTTAAAAACGGCTGGCCCCATAAAACCGACACGATTTTGATCGAAAGATATGAATACTTTAAAAGGTATTTCAGCTGTTATCACCTAAATATTTTAGAACTAAAATATTTATTCAGCAATAACTGATCAACAATAATAACATATATCTTCGACGCTTTGCTCGACGAAAGACTGTATTAGGGTCGCTGGCCCAGAGCCAAAAACTCATTATTAAAATATGTCTCCAGATCAGGATCTTTAAAATTAAATCCCGAATCAATTAATTTTTGAACACTCATTCTTATCGAATCCGTCATGATCGAACTCATTTCACTAAACAATAATTTTAATATCCATCTGGGAATATTTGGTAATTGCAAGACACCCAAAGCCTGACATAAATATTTTGTAAAATCTGAATTTCTAACTGCACTTGCCGTAGCGCAGTTAACTGGCCCGCTCAGTGATTGCGAATTGAGTATGTGAATAACAACTGAAACCATGTCTTGCATCGAAATCCAACTCATGAATTGTTTTCCGTCACCTAACTCTGCGCCTAAATTTTTTTGAAATATCGAAATCATTTTTTTCAAGGCTCCACTGTGAGAATCTAAAATAAGACCCGTTCGAAGTTGCACAGCCCGCTGTTTTATATTTCTGAAGGGCGCTTCCCATTGATCGCAGACATCAGGTAAAAAGCCATCACCTTTTTTCGCGTTTTCAAATAATATGGTCTCGCCGCAATCCCCGTAGTAACCTTGAGCCGAGGCCGATATCACTGTATGCACTGTTTCTGGCATGTTTTTAAGTAGATTTTTCGAACTCAGAACGCGTGAACTTAAAATCTCGTATTTTTTTTCTTTCACCCAACGACTATCAATG
>JAYVKY010000316.1:0-3265 GCA_043767965.1 Pseudobdellovibrionaceae bacterium | reverse complement strand
GCTTGTTTGACCACGCGCTTTTAATTCTAGAACTTGACCGAGCAAGACGAGTGTCACAATAACTGAAGCCGCTTCGAAATAAAGCCCGGCTTCCCCAGTCATTGGGTCACGGAAAGAGGCTGGAAAAATCTCAGGAAATAGAACCGCAATAAGACTATATATATAAGCGACTCCAACCCCGAGGCCGATCAGCGTAAACATATTTAAATTTCGGTTTTTTAAAGACTGCCAGAAACGTTCAAAGAAAGGCCAACCACCCCAAAGTACGACCGGTGAAGCCAATATGACCTCTATCCAGGGCAAAAGCTTTAACAGACTGGAATCAGTAATCAAATGCCCTCCACCCATTGTAATAAAAAGAAGTGGAATACTTAAAATCATACCGACCCAAAATCTTTTCTGCATCACGAGGTATTCGTGATTATCCTCTGGCTGATCCAAAGACATAGTCACTGGCTCTAAAGCCATTCCACAGATCGGACAATTTCCAGGACCTATTTTTTTAATTTGTGGATGCATCGGGCAAGTGTATTCAACATCATTCGCTACTGCTTTTGGTAAGCTCGCCTTAAGGTAAGTCTCAGGATTTTGATCAAATTTGGTTTTGCATTTTGTACTACAAAAAAAGAAGTCCTTACTATCGTAGGTCGATTGGCCACCCTTTGCAGATGCCGGATCTACATTCATTCCGCAAACAGGATCTTTAACAGTTGTCGATAGCTTTTTGATGGCTTGCGATTTATGCTCATGCTTTAAGTGATTTTCCATATTTGCCCTGATTAAATCTAGAAGCTCATCCTGAAGTCATAATGAGCGTTCAGATAATTGTAGTTCATTTTTTACTTCCTGTATACCTGGTAAAACTTCAAGCTCATCTTCTAAAAAATCTTTGATCTTTTGACTAAGAACAGTACCCGACAAAATGACCACTCCATCTTTGACTTGTGCACGGATAGTAGCAGGAGAAATCTCAGAATGATCAGTGATATGCCTATTTACATTTTCTTCAATACTTTGATCAGAATGCTTCTTCCGACGGGTGCCACTAATTCTGAAATCGCCACTGCCAGACCCGAAGCTTCCGCCAGTTCCTATATTTCCTATACCTAAAATATTTTCGCCCATTTTTTTCTCCTTTTGAATAGTGAATCCCTATATTTTCTTACTAATCAGATGAGTATGCATAATGCGAGCCACAATCCAGCGCAATTTACAAAAAAAGATTAAAGAAAGAATGTTGGCGGAAACCCTAAATATATTCCCTCTGAGTGTAGGCCATTCAAAGCAGTCTCTAAAGGAAAAGTCACTAATGTCTCAACCTCTTCCGGCGCAAGACCTGAAGCTTCAGTCATTATTGTGACAGTTGGTCTGTTTAAATCAGGAAAAACATCCACTGGTAAATGAGCCGCGATCCAACCACCATAGGCCAGTAAAAATGCTGCAATCGAAATAACTAATAATCTGTGTGAAAGCGAAAATTTAATAATTCGATCAAGCATGATTTCCCCTTAAGACTAAAAAAATGAGTACACTTCTAACGCGCAGACTCCTCTGAAATGATTAAGTCATTGTATACCCTACGAGGGTATTATAATTGAGTTTATTCGCATTGCGTTACTCATTTACGCCAGTGTGTGAAGCAAGCTCTCGCTAGTCGCAATCCTATTTTGGTTCAAGAAAAACTTGAAGAAATTGTATCTTTAATGAACGGTACGGGCCTGTAAAAATTTTTCATACGTTTATTGTTTTCGGAAGAGTGATTACAAAAGACGTATTTAAACTTTGATTATCCAGCTTCAGTGTTCCGCCATGATTTTCGATAAATCTTTTTGAAATACTTAACCCAAGCCCTGTTCCTTTGCCGACGTCTTTAGTTGTAAAAAATGGGTCCATAATTTTCTGTTGAATATCAAGAGGTATTCGTGGGCCACTGTTAGTGATTCGAATTAGATAATGTGAATTGGCATCTGTAATTGAAATGTGAATCCATTTTTCGTCTTGATATTCAAGCGCATCAACTGAGTTATTCAGCAAGTTTAATATAACTTGCGATATTTGCACTGGGTTACATACAAAATGATTTTCTGTCGGCAATGGGTCAATTCTTAATTCAATATTTGCATTCTTGATAGTTAAATTACAAAGCTCAAGCGTATCATTCAAAATAGTTTCTAAATCTGTAAGCTGGGCAGGATCAGAATCTTCTGTTCGCGAAAAAAAACGAAGTGCTTGAATTATTTTTGCAACCCGGGTTGATGCTTTAACAATTCGATCAGCTAATTTTTTAGTAAATTGAAGGTCTAAGACAGTACGCTCTTCTATATTTGATAAAAGATCATCAGATATGCACTGCGAAGACAGTACAATAATAGTCAATGGATTATTGACCTCATGAGCAATTCCACCAGCCATTTGACCTAAGGCACTCATTTTTGATGCGTATTCCAGTTGCTGCTGCTGCTTCAAAATTGTTTCAGTTTTTTCTTCAACTTTTTTTTCAAGTTCTTGGTTTAATTTTACAACCTCGAGAGAAGCCAACTGAAGATTATTTTTCATTGTATTCAAATTTTCGACCAAATAGTCTAACTCATCAGGTGAACTTTGTTTCTTTCTATTCAGATGAAAATTATAAGTTGATGTTTTTGGGTCAATACTTTTTAAGACATCCGAAATACTCAATAAGTGCCGGACAAATAATTTTTGAAATGCATAGTAAAGAAAAAATGAAACAATTAATGTTTTTAAAAACTGCTTTAAAAAAATGATCATCGCATTAAACCAAACTCGTTCTTTGATACGGTCAAGATTTGCATACACGACAAGACGTCCAAGATCAGTTGAAATATTATTTTCATTTTTCATCAAATCGAATTCTTGTTTCAGAATGTTTTTAGTAACAAGGGCGCCACTCTGATAAATAACTTTATCTTGAAGGATAACTTCAACCATCTGAATACCAGGTAAAACCGCCATCCCTTTTAATTCTTGCATGATCTGGGCATCATTCATTTCCCACAACGATGTGGTTAGGCCTCCAATATAACTATTTTCAATAATTTTGAAATTATCTTTCAGGTCTTCGTAGTCTTTGTAATATTCAAAACTTAACTGAAAAACAGTTAGTACCGCTGTGATGACTGAGCTTATTCCCAGAACAACAACTAACAGCTTCATAGAAAGTGAATTATTTTTTTTAAAATTTATCAAAAACTATTTCCTTGATTATTTCGCATAAAGTAGCGCTTACCGAAATATCAGACACATC
>JAYVKY010000315.1:0-3465 GCA_043767965.1 Pseudobdellovibrionaceae bacterium | reverse complement strand
GGCCTGTATATATATTTTTTGCCAATCTTTCAATTTTAAATTTTCGGCTAAATTTTCGGCTAAATTTTCGTCATTATTTTTCGTAAAAATTTCAATTTCACGTTGTGCTTGAAATTCTTTAGCGGCAAAAATCAATCTGCGTAATCGTACTAAAAAATCTTCAAATTCCATCGGGCATTTCTCTATCGCGGAAGCCATCTCGATAAAATCAAGTTCGGGCTCGGCGATCCAACGCAATTTTTCATGTGAACAGATTTCAGAAAAAAATTTATTCTGTCCAAGCCATTTTAAATATGTTGTTTCAAAAAGTTCGCCTTCTGAAGTTCCACGCAGCTGTTTTAAGATCAAACGTGATTCTTTCATTAGAAATGATGAATCAGTAATCGTTTTTTCAGTCAGCAGATTTTTCAGTAGTTCTAGTCTTAAACGGATAAATTTTTTACCTTTTTTAAGGCTAGAATATAATGTTTGTGTTTCTTTAAAATTATTTGTCCAAAGGGCTGACCAAAATAACTTATAGGGTTGTATATTCTGATTGCTGGGATTCCAATTTTTTATAATTTCAGCAGCTTCTAGCTCGCTTGTTGCTGATTTCTTCAGAGCCTCGATGACCAAGGCCTGTTCGATTTGAAAATCTTTGAATGTGGGATTTTTTTTATCTTGCGAAAAAGAATATGGCGTAAAAATCAGTTGAAAAACAAGACTTTGAATGAATAGCTGAATCAAAAATCGCATCAGCAAATGTTAGCCATTTATAATTTAATATGGTAGCCTTTTCATATGGCTAAAAATAAAACTATTTTTGCATGTCAGAATTGCGGCGCCCAACGAACACGCTGGGAAGGCAAATGTTCAGACTGTGGCGCATGGAATTCCTATGTCGAAGAAACTTTTGTTGAAGATCACGGTGGCTACGGCCATCTTGGTAAATCTGCATCGAAAACCGACAAGCGCGGCTGGGTTTCATCCACTGAAAAATTGCAAACTCATGCGTTAGGTCAAACTTTAAGCGAAGCCAATTTAGTTAGATATCGTACAAATATTGAAGAGCTTGACCGAGTTCTTGGCGGTGGCCTTGCCGAATCTAGTTTTGTCTTGCTTGGCGGCGCCCCTGGTATCGGCAAAAGCACATTGCTTTTACAATTATCAGGCGGTCTAGCAACACAAGGCAAAAAAGTTCTTTATATTTCTGCTGAAGAAAGCGTTTCACAAACTGCATCGCGAGCAAAACGCCTGGGCATCCAAAGTCAAAATATCGAAATCGCGTCTGAAAGCAACATGAATGTGATTTTAGAATTGGCTGAAAGCAAAAAACCAGATGTCATGATTATTGATTCTGTACAAACGGTTTATATACCGGATGTGACTTCTGCGCCGGGCTCGGTCTCACAGGTTCGTGAATCTGCGGGCCAAATGATGAATTTCGCAAAAAAAACAAAGACAGCTGTTTTATTAATTGGACACATCACTAAAGACGGCAACATCGCAGGCCCCAAAGTTTTAGAACACATGGTCGACTGTGTTTTATCATTTGAAGGTGATGGAATGAATCAACACCGATTACTGCGCACCATTAAAAACCGTTTCGGTAGCGCTAATGAATTAGGTGTTTTTCAAATGACGTCACTGGGTTTAAAAGAAGTCGCAAACCCATCTGAAATTTTTTTGCAAGAGCGAAACGAAGAACGTATCGGATCTGCCGTTTTCGCAGCGATGGAAGGCACCCGCCCCCTGCTTTGTGAAATTCAAGCCTTAACATTACAAACCCAAAATGCCTTCCCAAGACGAACAGCCATCGGAATTGATGTGAACAGGTTACATTTATTAACCGCTGTACTTGATCGACATTTGGGGATCAAACTGTCCTTCAGCGAAATTTATGTGAATGTCGTCGGCGGATTAAAAATTGATGAACCTGCCGCAGATTTATCAATGGCCGCAGCTATTTTATCCACGGACATGAATAAAACTTTGCCCGCAAGGTCCATATTTTTAGGTGAAATCGGATTAACCGGCGAAATCAGAGCCATTTCATTCCCTGAAATTCGCATCAAAGAAGCGATTAAATTGGGATTCACGAAATTTTATTTACCCAAATTTAACGAACAGTCTTTTGAAGATCCTAATTTTTTAAAAAAATATGATGTTCATTTTTTACGAACTGTTCAGGATTTAGAGAAATGTTTGGGTGGGATATTTAGGTAGCCCACCCCAAGATTTACCTCAGAGAACGAATATATTGCATATTACAATATGTCTTCATAGAAAACTTGACATTGTGCATACTTAAGCATACATTACAACTGTGAAGTTCGAATGGGACGCCTTTAAAAATCATGGCAATTACTTGAAGCATTCTATTTGGTTTGAAGAAGCCCAGACAATTTGGACAGATGCTCAATCCATTGAATTTTATGACGAAGACCATAGTGACGATACCGAAGATCGCTATTTAAGAATTGGCACTTCAACAAATTCAAAATTGTTACTCGTTGTTTTTTGTGAACGAGACGATGGCAATACGATTCGAATTATTAGCGCACGCAAAGCAACAGAAAAGGAGCGAAAGAATTATGAAAGCGGAATATGATTTAAAAAAATTAAAACGCCGTACCGAAAAAGTAAAAACCGATCCTGATGCTGCAAAAGTTCCGATCAGTTTACGCTTAGATGGCGCCGTATTGGCTTCATTAAAATCTGAAGCTGAACGATTAGGAATTCCATATCAAACACTTATCGGAAGCCTTCTGCATCGCTACGCAACGAATGAGCTTATTGACAAGAAAACTGTGGACGCTCTTTTGGCAAGTCATTTGGCTTAAGTGGATTTTCTATTTGGTTTTTGGCTCGGAAAAGGAAACTTTATGTCGAATTATGTTAAGAATGAAAAAGGCTACGAAAATGGTTCTGAATTCGAAGCTAAAAAAATTAAGTTAGCAAAAAAACACTCGACTAGTATTAATCTCAGCGAAGAAACAGTAGCTGAATTAAAAAAACTGGCTTCCAAAAAAGGCCGGTCCAATCACTCGATTGCTTAGTTTCTGATGATATTCGTGAACATTCAGGTTTACCTTTGCACAAGCTGAACATAAATCTGCAAAATCAAAATACAACCTTAACCAAAAGAACACTCGATGATTTAAATCATGTCATTGATTTAGCCCCTGTTAATCTTGTCAGTGACACGAAAGTATCAAGCCTAGCATCCATCTGTTTGCCCGCTAAAGATTGCATTCAATGAAACCACTCAACGAGGCTACTATCGATTTGATTGTCCGGCTGTGTGGGTCGGATTTACTTATGATTTGAAAGAAAAATGGGGAAAATACGAAGAAATGTTTATGGATATCAATCGAATATTTAATTTAAAGGAATGCAACTAAAGCACAGCTTCAAAATATTCACTGCCTAAGCTGCTTTATCATAAATAGCCCACAGTCGATCTATATCTTCCTTTAATAACCG
>JAYVKY010000314.1:0-3733 GCA_043767965.1 Pseudobdellovibrionaceae bacterium | reverse complement strand
AAATCCAAAGTGGTCACATATTTCTTGGTAGGAAGGAGAGATCCCTTTGGTTGTTAATTCCAATTCAATGAAATCAAGAACCAGCCGCTCCTTTGAAGTGAGCGGTGAAAGGGAAGTGCCTATGGGTATTGAATTTGGGGGGGGGAGCTTTTTCATACACATAAATTACAGTGTAACTTATGTGTAAGTCAATGCAGTATTTTTATTATTTATCGAAAGGCTGGGCTTTTGTCTGCGTTATCAGTACTGGCGGGGCTTTTGGATGCTTTAGAGTATTCTGGTGGCGAATCTGCGTGTGAAGTAGGGGTTACAGAGCAGTTTTGATAGAATAACAACATAAATGGATTTGCTATAAAAAGTACGGCCAGAAAAAAACTGCTGCGTTTTGCCATTGATAGCCTCCTTAGGCTTTGGTCTAGTTTGTGGTTTATTTACTATCGGCCCATTTTAAAATAACTTGAGGGTGCAAAAAAAACATGAGGACTTTTTTTCGCAGTTATGTTTTGATTTGCGAAATGTTTTTACGCAGTCTCATTTTGATTTCATTTCTATTCACTATTTCGCTGCAAGCGTCTGAGGCCTTATCATCTGATACATCTGAGGCGAATAAAAGTATTAAAATATTTTGCGAAGCACAGTTAAGCAATTATAAAAGTTATTTTAAAGATTCTCATTTGAATGAAATTTGCAACAAAGCTTTGGCCTTAGAGGGCTGTACAAGTGTTGATGGTAAGCCCATTTTTCATATTGATGAAAAAGGTAAAAATGAAAAGGCAAAAAATATTTTAGTTTTCAGTTTGATCCACGGTGACGAAACTGATGCAGGGGCCCTTGGTCGCTACTGGATTGAGCGCCTTGAAAAATTAGATCCCCGAAACAACTGGCGTATTATTCCCATTTTAAACCCAGACGGAACTCATAAAAAAACACGCACAAATGCAAATGGCATTGATTTGAATAGAAATTTTCCAACAATGGATTGGAACGAAAAAGCCATTCGATATTGGAAAGCTGAGGCCCAAAGTTCAAAACGAAAATTTCCAGGTTATAATCCAGCCAGCGAACCGGAAGTGAACTGTGCCGTGAAACATATTAATGAATATAAACCTGACTTTGTGATGTCGATTCACACGCCATTAACAGTTTTAGATTTTGACGGCCCCAAGATAAGACCCCCAATATATAGTTATTTGCCTTGGAAAAGATTAGGAAACTTCCCCGGAAGCTTGGGACGGTTTCTATGGGTTGAAAAAAATATTCCAGTGCTGACATCAGAGCTTAAAGAAAATCTGCCCCTGACAGGGTCTGTCTTTGAACAATTGCAAGATTTGGTTGGACTGCTTGTACAGAAAGATCTTAAATAATAACAAGTGAAAAAAATATTAATGAATTTGTCCATTCGTACGTACTTGTTCAATCACTTGTAAGCGTTCTTTGGGGTCTTCAATTTCCTCTTTAATTTTGATGAGCTTTTCTAATAAGCTTTGTTTTGCAAATTTAATAGCTTCAAAAATATCAGTGTGACAGGCTTCGGCCTCGATCGTCGCATCATCTTCTTTTAAAATAATTGCAATACGATGCGTTTGACTTTGTTCGTTCGTTACGCAGGGATTACTTGCAGAATCCTCATCGGTTTGATAGGGGTCGCGCGCAATAACCATGACCAACGTTTCCGGAGTTATAAAGGGTTCAAAATCTGCTATTTGTTGATAAATAAAAGACTGTACTTCGTTGTTATTATTTTCATTTTGATCCATAGCTCCTCCGTTTGATAGACGTACAACGGTTCTGTTATAGTTTAACACTTTTGGTCCGATAAAAAAAGTCTATAGCCCACAGACCAGAATTTGTTTTTTAGATTCGATATGTTGAAGCTTTCGTCTCGACTTAAGACAGTGTACAATCACAGCTAATGAATACTATAAAGTTATCTGATAGCTGGATGAAACATCTTAAGCCTGAATTTTCAAAACATCATATGAAGTCTTTGAAATTTTTTTTAAATACGGAATATAAGGCCAATAAAATAATTTATCCCCAAAAAACAGAATATTTTAAAGCCTTAGATTTAGTCCCCTTGAATAAAGTAAAAGTTGTTATTTTAGGACAAGACCCTTATCACGGACCAGATCAGGCGCACGGGCTTTGTTTTTCGGTGAGCGACGGAATTGCGTTCCCGCCGTCGTTGAAAAATATTTTTAAGGAGTTACATTCTGATTTAGGTGTTGAAATTCCGAAATCTGGTAACCTCGAACGCTGGGGAAGGCAAGGGGTGCTTTTATTAAACAGTGTTTTAACAGTCGAAAAGGATCAGCCAGCTTCACACCAAAAACAAGGTTGGGAACAATTCACGGATCGTATTATCGAAGTTGTAAATCAGGAGTGTAACAATGTGGTATTTATTTTATGGGGATCCTACGCACAAAAAAAAGCAAGTTTTGTAAATCAAAAAAAGCACCTCGTTATTCAAGCCGTACATCCGTCACCATTGTCATCGTATCGTGGTTTTTTTGGCTCAAAACCTTTTTCGACGACAAACAGATGGTTGCTAAGTAAAAACTTATCTGAGATCATATGGTAGGCACTCATTTTAAAAAATGCAGAGGTTTATGTGAAAAACAGAAGAACTAAATATTGGATAAATAACGAAGTTCAATGGGGCTATATTAAGTTCTTATTTTTATTTTGGTTTATTTCTTTCTGTTTATCGATTTTGGGTTTTTTAATGATTTTTACACTGCAGATTTATTCTGAAAATGCAAAAACGAACACACTGGCTTCCGATACCCTTCAGTTTTACCAGTCAAATCCCTTATTTATTTTTAATTTCTTTGCCTTTCATTTTTTGGCCTCGATGATTTTTGGGTTTTATTTTTTTAGGTCTTTTTCGCACCGTGTTTGCGGTCCTATTTATAATATTGAAAATAAAATTAAAGATATGAATGCGAACACAGAGCCAGGTAAAGAATTTGCCGATATAACAATCAGAAAAAATGATTATTTTCAGCCTCTGGTTAAAGAGTTAAATACTTTAATTAAAAATAAAAAATCACATTCTGAAAGCGATAACACCTAAATTGTGTCTCAAAAATGAACACTGGTTGCTAAATAAAAACTTATCTGAGATCATTTAACAAGCGCTTGTTTTGAAAATACTGAGGATTTCATGAAATACGGAAGAACCAAATATAAAATATTAAAATCAAACGATTTAAATAATGGTTTCGGAATCGTCGAAGTTTTAGTCGCCATGGCGCTACTAAGCATTATGGCCGTAGGAATTAGTGGTTTATTAACGGGCGCGATGAAATCACAAAAAGGTATTCAGGCCAAAGATCAACAGCGCGAAGTCACCGCCGAAATACGATCGTTATTAAGTAATAAAACTGCGTGTTTTAATTCATTTGGCACAAAGAGCGTAGCAGCACCTTTTACAGTAAATACAATCTTCGATGGGGCACCGGCTCCGGGGAATGCGAAATACATAAAAAATACACCAGATAAAACTGGCCTGTTAACTTTTACGGATTTTGCAGTCGACAACTATGTGCCAGATGTCGTGGCCGGTCAGGGTCTGGCTGATTTTAAGGTAAAGCTTGCCAAGGTTGGCGACACAGGCACGTCCAAAGATATTCGACCTGACGTGATTACACTAAAAATCAAAATCACTGCCGGAAATATCACAGAATGTTATTCCATAGGTTCCCAATCAGACAGTTATTGGCAAATGAGC
>JAYVKY010000313.1:0-14716 GCA_043767965.1 Pseudobdellovibrionaceae bacterium | reverse complement strand
CCAAAACCAATATTCTAGATTTTGGGAATTTTACCCGCTGTAGCATATCTTTAAGGGCTTCAGCCGGCTGCTGCAGATCCCAACCTGGGATGCCTTCAGTATGGTACACATCTTGCCAGTATTTTGCTGTTTGAATGTCTTTATTTTCAAAATAATATACTGGTGTTTGAATTTTTATTTTATTTAACGTAAAGCTTTCGTCATCATATTCATCACATTGTGAGAATAATTTTTCTTGTGCCTTTTCGGTCAATCGAAAAGGTGCACCTGATGTTGTTAGGCCGCAAAATCGATCTTGATTATCGACGCTGAATCTATCAATATCAGCTTCGAACAAAATTTGATATTGAGCCTGAAGTAAAACTTTACCCGAATGAATTTCAAGTTTTTGAATCAGCAAAGGGTGGTCAAAAGCTTCAACGACATAGGTTTCATTATTAAAAACCGTTTCTAAAACAAAGGATTCAGTCAATTTTAAATTCTTTAAAAATTTTTGTATTTTTTCAGGGTCAATAATTTTCGTATCAGCATTGGGCGAAAATAAATCGCCCTGCTCGTCGATAATTAAAAAGTGTTCAGACATTATTTATTTTCAGTTGCAGGCGTTGGTTCTTTGGCAGGTTCTTCTATTGTTTTGCCATCAGATGTGATTACCAAACCGTCTTTAAAATCAACAGTTTCAGTGCCTGTCTTGACGGATTGTAAAATCCATTTCTGAATCATGGGGTCTTCGGATAAGGCCTTAGTTAGAATAGCAGTTCCTGAAATTTTTTGAGTTGTTTTTTCTTTTTCAGTGGTATCGGCAGAAGCGAGCTGATCTTGAAATTCATATGAAAAGTGGGCTAAAACTTTTTGCTCATCTATTTTTTCTGTATACATTTTGATAAGTTTAAAATTTTCGGATTCGGGACGCTTAGATTTAATGGTGTCTTCGATGAGCAAGGCTAATTTACTTTGTATACCGGCGTGAACATCGATACCCATTGTTGAATGACCGTTCAGGGCCAACCAAGATAACACAAAAGCGGCTATAAAAACAATTAGACTGACAATTTTCACCATAGACACGTCTCCTCTTGTTTACTTTCACATGCTAGGCTACGCTAATCAACTATGAACTTACCTTTAAATATGAATAAGTACCTGCGTTCGGGTCAGATTAAAAAACTAAAAACTTTAAAGTTATGGGCGCAGCAAAACTTACCGACACCCTTAAGGCCAATGATTGACTATACCTTGGGCTGGTTGTCGCCTGATTTATTAGGCACTGGGTTTTCAGCAATTCAACAAACAGATTCAATGGTCATTGCAGAGGTGCCATTTAGGTCATTGAATAAGGATTTTCAAAACCAAATCCACATGGGCCTGGTTATTAATGCCGGTCTTGAAATGATCAAAATTTTTAGCGCTAGGCACTTTGTTGGTCATGGTTATCAGTTTTTAAAAACAAATTTAAACCTAAATAAAAAATTAGACTGGACCGCTGATTTAAATCTAAAAATGAATATTGATCTTGAAATTTTTGAACGAAAAATTATTGAATTTCAAAAAAATAAAAAAGCAGAATTTGAATTCGAAATTGAAATTCACGTGGGTGATTCTAAAAAAACAGACTCTCTGAATTATAAAATTGCCATCGAGAAAATAAATTTACTTTCATAGGAAAAAATTGTGATTTTAGAAACATTAATTCAAAATACTTCAGACGATTTTAAAAAAAATAAAATCTATATGTTATCATTACTTCAAAATTTAAAATTGCAAATTCAAAAAGTAAAATTAGGTGGTGGCGAAGACGCCATGAAAAAACATAAATCCCGTGGTAAAATCACTGCGCGCGAACGTATAGAGGCGCTTGTTGATCCAGGCACTTCGTTTTTAGAATTTTCGACATTGGCTGCCAATGGAATGTACGATGACCAAGCGCCAGGTGCTGGAATTATTACAGGTATTGGTGTGGTTCTGCAAACCGAATGTATCATTGTCGCAAACGATGCCACAGTAAAGGGTGGAACATATTTTCCGATGACAGGTAAAAAACATTTACGCGCCCAAGAGATCGCCTTAGAAAATGCATTACCATGTATTTATTTAGTTGATAGCGGCGGTGCTTTTTTACCAATGCAGTCCGAAATATTTCCGGATCGAGATCATTTTGGTCGAATTTTTTACAATCAAGCACGAATGAGTGCGCAAAACATACCACAAATTTCTGTAGTGATGGGCTCATGCACAGCAGGTGGGGCCTATGTACCGGCAATGAGTGACGAGAATGTGATTGTTAAAAATAATGGAACAATTTTTCTGGGTGGGCCTCCGTTAGTTCGTGCGGCCACAGGGGAAATTGTTGATGCGCAAGATCTGGGCGGTGCAACGACACATTGTGAAATTTCAGGTCTAACAGATCACTTTGCTGAAGATGATTTGCACGCCATAGAAATTACAAGATCAATTGTAAAACATCTAAATCGAACGAAAAAAAATCATTTAAAAATGCAACCGATCGAAGAACCACTTTATCCTGCAGATGAAATCTACGGAATTTTATCAGCAGATGCAAAAATTCCATTTGATATTCGGGAGGTCATTGCACGCATTGTGGACGGCTCAAAGCTTCATGAATTTAAACCACTTTTTGGTAAAACGTTAGTTACGGGATTTGCTCATATCTGGGGAATGCCTGTCGGAATTATTGCTAATAATGGAGTTTTATTTTCTGAAAGCGCACAAAAGGCGGCTCACTTTATTCAATTGTGTGAACAGCGTGAAGTTCCATTAATTTTCTTACAAAATATCACTGGTTTCATGGTCGGTAAAAAATACGAGCATGAAGGCATCGCAAAGCATGGCGCAAAAATGGTGATGGCAGTTTCAAATGCACGTGTGCCAAAGTTCACAGTTGTCATCGGCGGATCTTACGGCGCCGGAAATTATGGAATGTGTGGCAGGGCCTATCAGCCTCGGCAAATGTGGATGTGGCCGAACGCAAAAATCAGCGTCATGGGCGGCGAACAAGCGGCAAATGTTTTACTAACAGTCAAGCTTGATCAACTTGCGATAAAAAATCAAACACTGACTGCCGACGAACAAGCTGCCTTCAAACAGCCAACTCTTGATAAATTTGAAATTGAAAGTTCAGCCTATTATTCAACCGCCAGGTTATGGGACGATGGCATCATAGACCCCGCCGACACTCGTCGTGTACTAGCACTTGGTATTTCAGCCAGCTTGAATAAAGACTGGGGTCCGAAATCTCAGGGCGTTTTTAGAATGTAGATATGTTGTTAAAAAAATTGCAAGAACTTATTTTACAACAAGAAGGATTCAAGCTCGAATTCAAAGAATCCTATACGCCTAAAATAGCTCATGACATCGTAGCAATGTCAAATTCCAAGGGTGGAAAAATTTTGATCGGAGTCACTGATCAGGGGCAGATCAAAGGTGTAGATTTCAGCAATAAATTAAAATCAGAAATTATTGATTTGGCCAGAAACTGCGAGCCCCCGATAAATGTATCTGTTCAATATTTTCATAAAATAATTCAAATCGAAATTCCAGAAAGCACGGATAAACCACATAGTTGTTTTGCGGGGTTTTATAAACGATACGATTCAGTTTCCCAAAAGCTAAAACAATCAGAAATTGCGCTTATGTTTCAAGAAGGTCAAAAAATTCCATTTGACGAACGAAACGTCAACGCATTTAAAGAATCAGATCTATCAATTCAAAAAATGAATTTATATTCCGATGAATGTAACTTAAGCCTTAGAATTAATAAATTAAATTGCGCACAGTTCTTACAAACATTGGGATTGATAAAAAATAAAAAAATAAATTCGACTACAGGTTTATTTTTCGCAAAAAATTCGGCAAAATATTTTCCACAAAGTAAAATTTCAATGATTGCATTTAAAGATCATTTAGGCACTGAAATATTTGATCGTTATGATGTGCAAGACGATTTGCTAACGCAATTTAACCAAGCTCTATTTTTTTTAGAAAAACATTTGAATAAATCCAGTCAAATTGTCGGAAAAAATAGAATTGATCGTTTAGAAATTCCAATCGAAATTTTGCGTGAATCTATTGCTAATGCGATTATTCACCGCAGTTACGAAATGACTGGTACGGAAATTCAGATTCGAATTTTTCCAGACAAAGTTCAAATTACAAATCCAGGTGGATTAGTTGCCGGAATGACTATTGAAAAAATGGGACAGCTTTTGATACGTAGAAATGAATTGATTGCAGATCTGTTTTTCAGAATGCATAAGGCTGAAAAAGCTGGGACTGGTATTCGACGGATAGAAGCGGCGCGGCTTAAAAGTGGTATTCAGAAATCAGCCTACGAAAGTTTTGGTGAATTTTTCGTATCAGTTTTTTCAAGAGAAATGACTACCCCTAAGACTTCGCAAAATACGATAGGTGATGTTTTGAAGCTTATTTTAAAAAACCCGACGATAAGCAGAGATAAAATTGGTGAAATTTTAGGTATAACTGTGGACGGGGTTAAGTATCATCTAAGAAAATTAGAAAAAGAAAAAATAATAGTTCGCGATGGATTAAACAGATATGGTAAATGGAAATTTTAAAAAGGAAGCCATGAAATATTTAAAAATTGAAGAAAAAAATAATTTTAAAATTATCAGTCTTAACCGACCCGAAGTTAAAAACGCATTTCATCCTGAAATGATCGCCGAAATTACAACCACATTTCAAAATCTAAATTCTGAAAAAAATATCAAAGCCATTTTATTAAAAGGAGAAGGTAATATTTTTTGCGCCGGTGCTGATTTGAACTGGATGAAAGAAATGGTCAACTACACCTTTGAACAAAATATTTCTGATTCTGAAAAATTATGGGATATGTTCGAAGCCATCAAAAATTGTGAAATACCTATTATTGTTAAAGCAATGGGTTCAGTTTTTGGTGGGGCGCTGGGTATTTTAGCTTGTGCTGATTATGTGTATGCGACTGAAAATACAAAATTTTGTTTCAGCGAAGTTCGTTTAGGCTTAGCTCCTGCTGTCATTTCCAGTTTTGTTTTAAGAAAATGCAGTGACAGTCACATTCGACCGTTGATGTTATCGGCTGAAATATTTGATACCACAGCAGCGGAAGCTGTGGGGTTAATTCATCGCAGGTTTCACAGCGATATGGCAGATCTCGCGATCTTAGAAAATTTTGAAGACAACGGGGTCGAAGCCATGCGCGAAACTAAAAAATTATTAAACCAAATAGCCACTGCCACTTGGTCAGAACAAAAAAAATTAACAACAACTGTGATCAGTCAACTTCGATCTGGTGCCGAAGCACAAGATCGTTTGAAGAAGTTTTTAGATAAGAAATAAATTTGTAAATTATTTATCGTGTAGTTTTTGATGTATTTGGGTTTTTAACTTGAGATCGGTCGTTTGTCGTTTTGAAATTTTCACTTGCAAAATATTCAAGTTTTTGCGCGCTCTTCGAAAGAGTGAATTGTTATTTCAATCTATTAAATTCGATAGGTTTACTATACTTATCGCAATTTGATTGTGCGTAAATGAATTGAGCTGGTAAAAAAAATATTAAAATAGCTATGGTTCTTATTTTATTATCCTCTTTGCATTCGCAAACGATCCTAGAATTTATTTTGGCCTAAAAATTGTAAAAGCTAGTTCTGCTTTCCACAGAACCGGCTTTTAGTGGATCTGCCGTCCAAGAAAGGACGGATGACTCATACTAGACATATGCGTTTTCGTAAGTTTTTAATAATAACTTTAATGGTTCTCAAGGTTTTTTGCCTTTTGATCAAAATAGTTATTTTATTTAAAAGTCTTTAAACGGGTTCAGGGTCCCAGCATGTACAAAACTAGACCACGGAGCTGACTGGCAACGGCCTATTTGCCTGGGCGGCAGAAATACATGGATTAACTGGTTTCTGTGGAAGGCGCTACTATATAAAAGTCTGCATTTTCAAAGGAATATGTCCGACATCATTATGACTGATTAGCTGCATTTTCTTTGTTTCAGATTTTAAAATAATTTCACAAATGCCACATTGCTTTATATCTAGATCAAGCCATTGATTGTTTTTCATATTTAAGGCTTTACATATTAAATAACGAATAATATTTCCGTGGCAGACAATTAAAATTTTTGAATCTTTTTTTTCGAATTTAAACATCTCATTAAAAGCGTTATCAGCAATTTTTTTATGTCGCAATAATTTTTTTTCATCGGTGTGACCAATTTTTAGGAAATCCAGGGATGCATTCATTTAGAAATGATTTTTTTTGATATTTTTGTTTTTGTTTAAAATTTTGAATGATGATATTGACAGTTTCGATGGCTTTAGGCATTCGGCTTGAATAAATTTTGTTGAAATCAATTTTAGCTAATCGTTTGCCGGTCAAATGCGCTTGTTTTTTTCCAAGTATGGTCAAATGTTCTTTAGGGTCTTTTGTGTATTGGCCGTGTCGGACTAAAAAAATTGATTTCGCGGCCATTTAACTGTCCTGAATCGGTTCGTAAACACAAACCAGTAATTCGGTTTCGTCGATCAGGGAAAATTCAGGGAATTGTTTTTCAAATAATCCGGCATATTCGGATTTGAATTTTTCAACGTTATCGGTAAACCCCATGTGCGCCAACATGATCGGGTCGGGGTCGCCAAATGTTGTAATAAACGCATCGGTTAATTTGGCTTTGCCTTGGATTTCTTTTTCTAGATCGCAGACTAAAAAAGTATTTCCCTTTTCATTCAGGCGTTCGTCAACAAGGCCGGGGTGAACGGAATCAATACGCTCGATAGGCTCGCAGCTGACGAAAAGTCCTTGATTTAAAATATGCATTGAAACTTTATCTAAATATAAACCGATCTTCATACCGTGTTATCGTATCAAAAATGTGACAAAACTGAAAAAGAATAATATCTTTATTCCATGAAACTAAAAAGAATTGCTATTGCAAATCGCGGTGAAGTTGCTGTCCGAATTATAAAAGCCTGCGAAGAGCTGGGCCTTCAGACAGTTTTGCTGCATTCTGACGCAGATCGTGGTTCTCGAGCATTTCGCATGTCTGATTTTCAAATTTGTATTGGCCCAGCGCCAACATCAGAAAGTTATTTAAATATCGAAGCAAATATTCAGGGTGCGATCGCTGGCGGAGCCGACGCTATTCATCCAGGTTTTGGTTTTTTATCAGAAAATGCTGATTTTACATCGGCTTGTGAAAAAGCAGGATTAAAATTTATAGGCCCATCGGCCGAAGCGATTCGAAAATTGGGTGATAAAATTTCATTTAAACGATTGGCTCAGTCTGCAGGTTTACCATTAATTCCAGGTTATGAAGGCGATGACCAGTCAACTTCAAAATTATTGACTGAAATTGAAAAAATAGGGCTACCCGTTATTGTCAAAGCTGCTGCAGGTGGTGGTGGCCGAGGAATGAAATTAATTCGTGAAATAACTGAAGCTAAAGAACAAATTGAATCCGCACAACGTGAAGCAAAATCTGCATTTGGCTCTGAAAAAATTTTTTTAGAAAAATATTTAGATCATGCAAAACATATCGAGTTTCAAATTTTTGGTGACAGTACTGGAAAAATTCATCATTTATTCGATCGCGAATGCTCCGTACAACGTAGGCATCAAAAAATTATCGAAGAAGCTACATCGCCTTCGTTAACCGATGATTTGCGACGCCAAATGGGTGAAGTTGCAGTGACTATTGCAGCTGTGGCTAATTATAAATCTGCAGGTACTGTTGAATTTTTATTGCAAGACAATAAGTTTTATTTGCTCGAGGTGAATACACGTTTGCAAGTTGAGCATCCTGTGACAGAAGAAGTTTTGGGTGTTGATTTGGTTAAAATGCAAATTTTAACCGCTGATGATTCATTTGTGTTTGATGCTAAAGACATCCGAATTCCAAAAGGCCATTCAATCGAGTGTCGAATCTATGCAGAAAATCCATATATGAATGGAATGCCATCAACCGGAAAATTAGGAAAAGTATATTGGCCAGAGGGCCCACGCAGGCGATTTGAATATGGTTTTGAATCAGGCGATGTGATTACTGCACATTATGACCCAATGATTGCAAAAGTCATTGTTTGGGATGAGTCACGCCCGCGTGCGATCGAAAAAATGACCCGCGTATTGAAAGATTCAATTATTTTTGGTGTTCACACAAATATCCCATATTTAATTGCCATACTATCACACGACGAATTTATTACGGGCATGATGACCACCAGATTTATTGAAAATAATTTTGCTGACGGATTAAAAACAAATCATGATGAAACTGCACGCAAAAAAGTTTCTCAAGATATTTACAAGAACATGATTCAAAAATCCTCACCAAATGTGAATACGCTTCCGACTGATCCTTGGTCAAGCTACTGGAGAGGGGTCTAAATGTCGTTACCAAAAAATACTCAAGCTGAAATTATTGACCAAAAAATATGGATTAAATCAGGCGATGATACATGGTCGTATGATTTGATTGATATATCTTCAGAGGGGCAAAGACGACAGAAAACTATTTCTGCCACTCCAAATTTAATTACTGCACCGATGCCAGGTAAAATAACAAAGGTATTTGTAAAGGCCGGGGATAAGGTCATAAAAGGCCAGGCCTTGCTTGTGATGGAGGCCATGAAAATGGAATACACTTTAAAATCAGACCTAGATACAACAGTTGATAAAATGAACGTCGAACTAAATCAGCAGGTCACATTAGGATTTTTAATGGTTGAATTAAAAAAGGCAAATTCAGATGTCTAGTCAAGCAGCTAAATCAATTCGTATTGTCGAAGTGGGCCTTCGTGATGGTTTGCAAAATGAATCAACAATTTTAAATGTTGATCAACGGTTTGCATTATTAAATAAATTGGTTGATGCAGGTACGAAAAATTTTGAAATCGGCGCCTTTGTTTCACCTAAGTGGGTACCGCAAATGGCGGTCACAGGCGAATTGATTGCTAAATTTAAAAATAAATATAAAAAAACAAAACTTGAACCCAGCGTTTTAATTCCAAATTTGCAAGGTATGAAATTATCGATGGATGCTGGTATTCACGAAGTTGCCATTTTTGCTTCAAGCACAGAAACTTTTTCGCAAAAAAATATAAACTGTTCAATCGCAGAAAGCTTCAAGCGATTTGAACCCATTATGGCACAGGCTAAAAAAAATAAAATTAAAGTGCGAGGGTATTTGTCGGTCTGTTTTGGCTGTCCCTATGAAGGTAAAGTTTCAGAAGCTAAAGTCGTGGCTCTGGCTAAAAAATTAATTCAAATTGGATGTTATGAAGTTTCGATTGGTGACACCATTGGCGTTGCCAATGTCGGCCAAGTTGAATCGTTATTTAAAAAATTAAAGAAAGTTATTCCTGCAAAAAAAATTGCCGGCCATTTTCACGATACTCGTGGGCAAGCTTTGGCGAATATCTTACATGTGTATAAAATGGGTATCACCACATTTGATTCAAGTATTGGTGGTTTGGGTGGTTGTCCTTATGCACAGGGTGCCACTGGCAATGTAGCCACTGAGGACGTCGTTTATATGTTTGATGGTTTGAAAGTTAAGTCAGGGCTAAATTTAAAAAAATTAATTGAAATCAATCATTGGTTAAATTCGTTGATGAATCATCCGCTACCGTCCAAAGTTGGACGTGTGGGGCTGTTGAAGGTTTAGTATAATCTAAAATTTTAATTTTTTTTACATACCACTTTCGTCCAGTATTTTTTAGTGTACAGTGTATTCTGCTTAATACATTTTACTTATTTACCTGACACCCGATAATCAAGTTATACCAAGCAGTTAAGGGTGAATAAATGTATTCTACGACGTTAAATATCTATGATTATGATAACTTCAGGGTTTACTTAAAAGATGCTGTGGCCGACGTTAAAAAAATTGGATTGGATTTTTCATATCGTAAATTTTCAAACCTTGCAGGATTTTCATCGCCTAATTTTTTAATTCTATTAATTAAGGGCGAAAGAAATTTATCTGATTTGTCAGCGGCCCAGATCGCAAAAGCCTTTGGTCTTGATCAAATCCAAGCCCATTTTTTCAGATTACTTGTTGGCTTCAATCAATCAAAAACTATAACTGAAAAATCAACTTTCGCCAAAGAGCTAGCAAAAATAAAATCGAAATTAAATACGTATTCTTTAGCTGAAAACCAATTCGATTATTATTCAGATTGGGTTCATGCCGTCGTACGCGAATTACTGATATTAAATCCGCGACTATCAACTGCAGAAATTTCACAAATGATTCAGCCAAGGCAAAAACTTGAAACCATCGACAAAAGTTTGCAGCTTATGGAAAAACTAGGATTAATTACAAAAGATGCACATGGTTGGACTGTCAAAAATGTTAGTTTGTCGACAGGTGATAAATTTGTTTCATCATCGGTTGTGCAATTCCATAAAAATATGATTCGATTGGGTTCAGAGTGCATGGATAGGTTTGCTCGCGATCAGCGAAATGTCACCTCGTCAACGGTCAGTTTATCTGCTAAAAATTACGAAGAAATCACCCAAAAAATCCGCGACCTGCGGCAAGAAATATTAGCACTGTCAGAGGCTGACCACGCCAAAGACCGAGTTTATCAATTCAATTTTCAAATTTTTCCGCTTTCAGAACAAATTAAAATTCACCCAACAGAGGCTAATAATGAAGAAATTAATTAAAGTACTATTGATCGTTTTATGGTTTTCAGGTTGCAATAATTTATTAGACACAGATACGGGAAATCCAATAACACCAGGTGAGCCGCAGCAAGGGCAAGATTGTGGCGGGTTCAATAATACGCGCTGTATGCCAACGCCGGCTGTGTCAATTCAAGTTGGAACTATTTGTCGATATCTAAATAAATGCGCAGACATTCCAATTCAAACACAAAATGATGTGCAAGCATGTACGGATAATGTTTCTAATCAGTCAGGTTTGGCAGAAAAAATAAAATTACCATTTATTAATTTTGGCGAACTTAATGCTGCATACAATTCTAAAAAATTAATTACGAACTCAATATTGTGGAATACTTGTTTGCATTCAATAGAAAATTTATCATGCGATTCAGCAGTCAGCCAAAACAGTTTTAATAAAAATTTTCCAGAGGATTTTTCGCGAATACATAATTTATTGGATGCAGATATTTCGTGTCTGCAAATTTACAAGCTTAAGGATAATCGATGAAAATATTAAGTTTAATTGTCATTGTATTTTTAAACTTTGCATGTGATCAGCGTCAAAATCAATCAGAGCCAAAAAAGATAATTCAACCAGCGCAACGAAGTGGTTTCAGAGAATTTAGAATTGATGAAACTAAAACAGCTTTTATGATTTCTTTATCAGGTGTTGTAATGGGAACCCCTGATTATCAAACGGTTTGGTCCGTGATCGAAGCTGCTCAATTAAATGGTTTGATCGATAATATGACCGAAGTAGGCATAATGATCGAGGGTGGAATTTCAGAATGTATCGAAGTGCAGAACGCGGAGAATCGAAAACAACTGTTGGGCGATCTAATCAAAGTACCAACTTCGTTGTCTGAAAGTAACTATTCAATTAAATCAGTTTGTAATTGTAGCACGATTAAGTCTGACTAAATATCAAGTAATTTCAGATATTTATATATTTAACCATTATACTGGTTAAATACTGCGATTTATAACCAGTATAATGGTTAAATAATTTTCTTGGTTCAGGCTTTGCATTTCATATCATCTGTGAAAAACAAATTTGTCGTTATTTTTTCAAGTGTGTGTACTTACTTGTGTTTTTTGGGTCTAATTTTGAGTCTGAAACAGCCGGTATGTATTGATTCTAGTGTTGTCGAAAGGTTAGACAGCGTTTCGACCATTGAGGGCATAAATACAAAGTCTTCTGTGGCGACGGATACGGCCTATGGCTGTTCAGCGAATATTATTGTACCTTATTCGCAAAAGCTGATTCAAGCGGAAGAGTTAGTTACAAAAAAATTAAAAAACGTGACAACAGTTTTAAGCTCGATTCAGAACTTTAAAAAAAAAGTTCATCTAATTATTCGATATGATCGTCCGTTGATGTTTGAAATTCAAAACTCGCAACTGCAAATTGGTAGTACTTTGCTTGCGGCGGATGGTCACTTGCAACGTGGGCTTATAAAAATATGGGTTCACGAAAACATGCCTCAGCAACAAGTGCAGACTTCGTTATTTGACGAAGTTATTAGTGATTTAATATATTTCATTGTAAATGGTGATCTTTCGATCGAAGACCCTTTAACAGGTATTCAAACTAAATTGGGTTCAGCCCAATGGCCACAAGTCTTAAAAAGTTCTGAGGCCTATTGTGATTCGGCATGGAAGTCATCGGAGCATTTTCAAATTTGTGGCCAGTTTCAAAATATTATTTTGGATGCGACCTTACAACAAATGATGACTTTAAGTCTGCGCCCACTTTTAACATCAGCTTTAGTCAGCTCATATAGAAATTTGAATTTTAAAAATCAACGAAATTTACTTCTTCATTTAGATCAGTTTTTACAAAAACGAATATTGTCATCAGATCAACTGATTGAAATGATTTTAGAACAACCAAACCCACTCAAACAAGGCATTCATAACATTAAAATTTTTTCAGATCTTTTCGTGGCTTCGGATTTATTTTCTAATCAAGAATATAAACAATTGTATTCGGGATTAACGAGTGAATTGCAAAATTCTGGATTTTCTGATTCTTTTGCTGAGGCGTATTTTGATTTTATGATTGAGATTCCGGATAAAGTTTCTGTGCAAAGCTCTTTTTTTAAAAATCTAGAAATCGCCGCGAAAAAAAATTTGAATTTACAAATTGCTATTAAAGATCAAAGACAGATTTGGATCTTGCCGTCAAGAACAGCGTTGCCACTGAGTGCATTTGATCATATCAAATCAAGGCAAAATATCTATTTTGCCTGTACAAATTTAAAAGAAATAAAAATCGACCAATTTTTTAATCAAACTGAGAAATTGATGATGATCAAAGGTTGCGATCAGAGTCAAGATTATCACTTCGCTAAACTGTTTGAGTCAGGTATCAAAGAATTTATACGGTTGAATGATAAATTAAAATTTGTGCAATTTCATATTCCTTCTCTTGAGATGAAACAAAAAGAACTTGAACATGTAAATAATTTTTTTGAATTAGTTGAGAATCGCGACATGAATAGGCAAGAGTTCAGAACACTTGGCTGGAGCCAAATTCAGTGGTCAGATGAATACTATGCATATAAACCGAGGGCTGCTATCGAAGCGATTGAATTTTTTCGTAATTAGTATTCTAATTCTATATTCATTGATGGCAAAATCACAAAGCGTTCCGCTCGGTTTTTACGAGGGCCTTATGGGGAACTCTGGTGCGGCTATCTCAGAATCAACGGCAAGCTCATTTTACAATCCGAGCCTTATTTTGTTTAAGCTGAAGAACTCATACGGAGTGGGCGGAAATACATTTTCTAATATTAAATCTGATTCTGAGGATTCAAAGCTGTTGTCGTCAAAAATAACACCTAGTTATCTGTCATCGGCACAGGTATTTAGTTCATTTGCTCATGAATTTTTTTTGGCAAATATTTCTTCGATAGATTCTCAAACGGATGAGGTGCTGTCAGCTGGTGGTGAAACAAAAGTCAAAACGCGTCTTGAAAACTATCAAGCTGGATATACCTTTGCTTTTCATGCTTTGCCATTTGGTTTTCAAACTGTGCTGCGATTTTCTGAAAATCAAACGACTACCTTTTATGAATTTCAAGATTCGGCCTTGGCCGAGACATCAAATAGCGATGGTCATAGGCGACAGATTGATTTAGTCCTGGGGATTGGTGGAATGCACCAGTTTGATAATTATCGCCTTGGTTATAAATATTCGTCACGCGGTTTTGTTATATACAAAAAAAACGAAGGCACCACAAAATCATATAGGTATCTACCCTTATCTAATCAGTACACAAAAAATCAGTCAGAATTTGTTTTAGAGCAACAATCTGTTGGTGAACTCATTGCCATTGGTCATGGTTTTAAAATCAATGATCATGAGTTTTTAACAGATAGTAAGTTTGAAGAGACATCAAATTTAACGCACACTTACAATTGGAGCCAGTCATTTGGCTATAAATTAAGTTCTGCCTCAGGCTATCAATTTATGTGTGGAATTTTACATTTGATTAACGAAGATATCAAGTATTTCGGTCAAAATATGTATATTTCAACTGGCTTTTCTTGGTTAAATAAAACTTATCGCTCTGCACTAGGCCCATATTATTATGTAGATAAGTTAAAATTCGATACTCAGGTTTACGGTCTTACATTTAGCAGTGAATTTATATATTAGGTGCATTTTGGACACTGAGTTGTTAGCGTAAAGCATGTCGAAAAAAATAAAAAAAATCTGCTGGTCAGTCACCCTATTTTTAATTTTAAATCCAGTTATTTCCGTTGTTGCATTGGTTTTGTATTTAATTTTTTCAAATCAATATACGGGTTCAGAAACTTTATGGATCAGTTTATTTGGTTTGGTTTTTGCCGTACTTACAAATTTAAGTATTACGATGGGTTATCACAGATTATTTTCACATAAATCTTACGAAGCACATCCCTTGTTAGAAAAAGTATTATTATTTATTAGCGCCGGCGCATTCCAAGGTTCTGCATTAAAATGGTCAAGTGATCATCGTATTCACCACAGATTCGAAGA
>JAYVKY010000312.1:0-6450 GCA_043767965.1 Pseudobdellovibrionaceae bacterium | reverse complement strand
ACAGGTCCAGGACCCTTTTCATAAACGCCGACAAAGGGCAATAATTTGTATAAAAATGGGAACGTTTCGCCAAGGGGCATGTATTCGCCAAACACCAATAAATCAGATTTGAAATAAGGATCCGGTTGTTGATTCGATAATGAATTCGTGGGACCCATAAAAAAAATTGAATTTTGTGTTTTAAAATTTCCTAAATGATCACGTTTTTTTAAATCTTGAGAATATCCACCCGTCAGTAAAACCATATTCCATTGATTGATTTGATTTTGCAACGCCAGTTGATTTGAGTACATCGAAAATGTTTTATCCAGAGCAAAGGGCATGGCTGTTTCTGGCCACAAAATGGCATCGGGTTTTTTAGGTAACAAACTCAGGTGCTGATTGACCAGATCAATATAGGTATTAAGCACAAAGGGTTGAAAGGCCATACCCTTTTCTGCGGCTAATTTTTCTTCGTTTAAGATATTGCCTTGCACAGCAAGAACGCTGAAAATATCATTTGTTTCGGACCATTTTTTTTCTTTAATTTTACCGCCAAAATAGGTCGTAAACAAAGCCATCATTAAAATTGCAAAAATAAAAATTGTTTTTTGTCTTTGAACTTTGAAATTCAAAACAAGATATAAAATGATAGATTGAATAAATAAAATAGCAGATGACAGGCCCCAAAACCCAACCGAATCAGCCCATTGAAACCATGGCCACTTCATCCATAATAAAGTATATCCTAAATTCCATTCAAAAATACTGGGCCAGATACGTTCAAACAAAATTAAGCTGACTGATATTAAAAAAACAAATGCAGTTTGTGATAATTTTTTTTGACGTTTAATCCAAACAGAAATAACAAGCGAGGCCGGAATATAGATATGCATAAAGCTCGAGAATAAGAACAAAGCAAGGCCTGCGACGGCGGGCGGAAGATGGCCAAATTCAGTTGATGTGTAATACAGCCAATGAAAACCAATCAGCGTCAGTACAAATTGCGTGATCCAACCCAGCAGAAAGATGAATTTCAGTGAATATTGCTGCTGTTCTGCCGCAAGTACCGCAAGCCACAGCGGAAGATAACAAAACAGAATCGCCCAAGCGGGGAACGGAATGTAAGAAGTGCCTATTAAAATTCCTGAAAGTAAGGCGGCTAAAAAAAAATGATTTTTAGACTTGAAAAGTTCAATTTTTTTCGTCATCCTATTACAGGTATCATATGAATGTTGAATTAACAGCAGAAATCAGATTTCGTTGTCCTTGTTGTCAAAAGCTTTATTGCTCTGATTTTTCTGCGTTTTCGACAAAACCAAACGGGACGGCTCATGAATGTTCGATTGAACCCTCAGAATTCGAATGTTTTTCGTGTCAAAAATCATTTTTTTTATATCAAGTTAAAACCGAGACAGGACTTTATCGGACTGAAAAAACCAATCATGTTGAATTTTTAAACTGCCCGAAATGTCATTTTTTAAAACCGTATAAACAAGACGAATGTCCGAATTGCCGAGTTCTTGAATCAAAATTTAAAGAAATTCAAAAACTTGAAAACCCAAGGCTTTTTGAAATCGAACAGGCTTGGGTAATGACACTTTCAGATTTAACCAACGATCAGTATCATCAAAATTTTTTAAATTTAGCACAAAGTCACATGGCACTTAATTTTGCTGCACAAAAATACATAGATTTGAAAAAAACGATGGGTGCAGACCCACTGATTGAAAAATATTTACAACAAGTCGAGCTACGTTTAAATGCAATGGTTCAAACGCGCTTTCAATCCGAAAAACAGACTTCACGCAATTCGTCTGATAAAAATATAAATTTTTTCGAGCAGATAAAAAATATCAATTCAAAAAACGTATTTATGACAGTCAGTCTGATGGGTACAGGATTATTGATTTATAATAAAATCAACCCCACATTTCCGAATCTGACGGGGTTGATTGTGGCCGCAACAATTTTATCATATGGTCTGTGGTTTATTTCATTCAATAACACTCAATAATACTCAATTAAAACAGTTGAGTGAAAACAAATCATTAGTTCTCGTCTTTTTCAGTACCCGCAGTACCTAGTTTGTCGATGGCCGGTTTTTTATGTCTATCTTGATTGCCAAGAACTTTCATAAAGTTTTTTCCAAAGCTCGCAACTTCTTTCAAGTTTTTATTTGGATTGTTTTTAAGGTTCGGATCTTGCGTCGTATTTGCATCATTCACAAACTGGCCGCCCACAGCCGAATCAACGCCTGAAAACGCTTTTTTTTCACCACCTAAAATGGTTAAAGCTTTATATAAATTTAATTGTCGTGATGTTCTGGTTTTAGCGATCAGTGACGCTGAGGAATCACCTGTGGCTAAGATATATTTTTTAATTTCCTCGGGGTTTCCGTAAAGCTCTTTGTGTGCCATGACCAAAACGGCGGCACCTGTGATGAAAGCAGTCGCCTGCGAAGTGCCTGTCATCAACCCGTAGGTATTATTTGGTAAACACGATAAAATATTTTGCCCAGGGGCCGCAATATCGACAGTTTCAGTGCCATAATTTGATGACGATAAAACTTCAGTTGTTGGATCGATTGCCGTGACCGAGATAATATTTTTCAATTTATAATCAGCGGGGTAATAATGATGTTCGTCAGAATTAGATCTTTCATTGCCTGCGGCAGCAACAAATAAAATACCTTTTCGTTCTGCAGATTGGATGGCCTCGAATTCTTCTTGTGAAAAATCGGTGCCACCACCTGAATAATTAATAATATGGGCCCCCATTTTTACGGCGTATTGGATTCCGGCGACAGTATTTTTTAGATTATCTGTGTTGGGTACTTTAGGATCATAGTATTTTAGAATCATGAGGCTGACGTCAGGTGCAATTCCGGTGATCCCTTTTTTATTTCCGGCTTCAGCGCCGATGATGCCAGCTATGTGTGTGCCGTGACCATGATTGTCATCAAGTTTATTGTTATTTGAAACGTAATTCCAACCATGAATGTCATCAATCAAACCATTGCCATCATCATCGATACCATTTGTGGCTTTATCGCGCCCATTGGCATCAAGCCCTGATTCGCCAGGATTTGACCATAAGTTATTTTTTAAATCTTCATGATTCGCATCAATACCTGTATCAATCACCGCGACGATCACTTTTTTACTGCCTCGACTGACAGACCAAGCGCGGCCGGCGTCTGATTTTTTTAAGCCCCAGGCTTGTTTAATGGCAGGGTCATTAAATAGTGCTGAGGGCTCATTTGAAACCTCAGATTTTTTTTCAGCAATTTGACCTAATTCAAGATCTCGACCTTCCAACTTTTTAGATTTTTTAGCTGATTGCAGGCGTCGTTCAGGTTCATTCACTGAATTGGAAATAACATAAAATGCACTGACCGCACATAGAATAGTAAATACACCCATAAATCCATACATCAGTTTTTGATTTTTCATATCTTCTGTTTCGGAAGATCAAAGTGGGTTCTACAGAAAAAAAAAGAGTGCTAAAAACGAGTATTAAAGCGTCTTATTTTGAGCCATCGGTCGTTGTCGTTTCATGATTTGGTACAAGACTAAGTTCGGGGTTTACTTCAGGAACTGCTTCATGGCCGACTTCACGTACGAACTCAATCGGAAATGGAAAAGTTTTATCAGGCTTTTCAAAACGGTCATAAAATAATTTATTTCGTGCAATGATTTTCACATAAGTTCTGGTCTCGTCATAGGGAATATTTTCAATAAAATCAAAAATGTCCTCATTCGGTTTTCGCAGTTTAAGCCAACCGGAAAGGGCATTTGGCCCTGCATTATAGGCTGCGGCGACGAAAGTCAGTTGACCATTTTGTTTTTTAATCTGGTCACGCAGTTCAAACGAACCCAATGGAATATTAATATCGGGTTTATAAAGATCTTCGGGGTTTTTATAAGGCACTTCATATTTTTTAGCCAAAGTTTTTGCAAGCCGCGGAATCAACTGCATCAGGCC
Source organism: Pseudobdellovibrionaceae bacterium (assembly GCA_043767965.1). Taxonomy (GTDB): domain Bacteria; phylum Bdellovibrionota; class Bdellovibrionia; order Bdellovibrionales; family Bdellovibrionaceae; genus Pseudobdellovibrio. Next base: position 2,484 of record JAYVKY010000312.1, on the reverse strand, counting down.
ATAGGCGTCCGCAGAACTACGCGTTTTTAGGTTAAAACCGGATTCTTGTTTCATGATTGAATAAATTAAAGAGTCTGAAAGTTCTGTTTTTTCACTCATTTTTTTAACTTCAGATTCGTGGGGCCTAGGAAAAACCAGTTCCGGGTGTTTGAACATCACATCCATTTTAGCATCATTTGAAAGCTTCGCGAAACTTGAAAATAGCGGTAAAAATCTTTGTGATGATGATGCCAAATACAGACTTGCATTGACGTTTTGGTCATTTGTTTTAGAAAAAACAGCAATTGCTTTTTCAGCAATATCTAATTCGTCGTGTTTAATTAAAGCATCAAAAAGGTTTTTTGAACTGACATCTAAAAAGGTTAATTTCTGATCAAACTGAAAGACGTTCGTTTTTTTAATTTTTGAAACTGCAGGCAAATTTTCATTCAGCAGGTAATAGCTGGCCAGTGCGTAATAACTGTAAAAATCTTTTTCAATAATATTTTTTAAAACTAACTTTGATTCTTCAATCTTATTTAACTTCGTTAATAAACGCGCCCTAAAGAAATCAGCGCGTGTTTTTTCAGCCAGTTCGGTCGTGCTATCAGAAAATTCACGCAAAGCCACTTCGGCATCAACCCATTTTTCTGTTTTATAAAGCAACCAAGATTTGATCCATCCTATTTTGACAACATCCAATGTGCTGCCATTGGGGATGCCTGCCTTTTTGATTGCTTTTAAGGCTAAGTCATAATTTTTAATTGCTAAAGTATAATCTTTTTGGTCTTCAAAAAGTTTACCACTCAGAAAATAACTTTCAGCCAAGTTTTCAGATTTTAAATCTGAATTGAGTTTTTTTAATAAATCTTTCGCAGGTTGTATTTTATCTGAATTCCACAGGATGCGCGCTTGGATCAAACTAGCTTCAAGATACTGCATTTTACATGTCGGATTTTTTTTTGCAGCCTTCCAGTTTTTCTGAGTCCATGCATAAAGCTGTTGACCTGTGATTTTACTTTCTGAGCGCTTTCCGACATTTTTATATTTTTGGCGTAATTGTTTATAAATTTTAAATTTTTCAGAATTATTTTTTTCTAATTTTAATTTTGAGCGTAATTCTTCAATGGTTGTTTCAGTCAGCGGTTTGGCCACTGACGGATCAATTTCTGAAAGCTCATCTGAATAGATTCGTTTTTCAACATCTGTTATATTTCGCCAATCAAATTTAAAGTTTTCACATTTCTTGTGCGCCCGAAGGCCGGCCAATGTCGACAACGTAAAGCTTTTATCAGCAGATTTTTCAATCAATTGTTCGCAGGTCATGTCACACAGCTTTTCAAAAGCAAATGTATTCAAAAATAGCATTGAAGAAATTAAAAAGTATATCATTATTAAACCTTGGTTTTCATTTTTACAGCCAAAACTGATTTTTGATCTGGTTTTTGAGTTATCGACAGCTTGGTGGTATCGTTTTCGATATCTAAATGAACCAACCCGCCGTTTTTTAATTGGCCAAATAATAATTCATCGACCATTTTTGATTTGACGTGCTCTTCAATTTTTCGAGCCACAGGCCGGGCCCCGTAGGTCGGATCATAACTGACCTTTGCTAAAAATTTCACAGCACTTTCTGAAAACGTAAATTGAATATTTTTTTGCACTAAATTCATTTTAAGTTCATTTAAAAACTTCTCAACAACCAGCTCGATTAAATCCAGCGTTAAAGAATTAAAATAAATAATATGATCAAGGCGATTTAAAAATTCAGGAGTAAATGTTTTTTTAATTGCATCAGCGCTGACACTTCGGCGGTCATTTGGGCTCACAGTCAGGCCGATAAAACCTTTGGCCAAATCACGGGCGCCGGCATTTGAAGTCATGACTATCAGACAATTTTTAAAATCAACCGTGCGGCCATTACCGTCCGTTAATCTGCCGCCATCCATGACCTGTAATAAAATCTGATAAATATCTGAATGCGCTTTTTCGATTTCATCTAATAGAATTAATGAAAACGGATTTTTCGAAACGGCCTCTGTCAGTTGACCACCTTGTTCAAAGCCGACATACCCTGGTGGCGCACCCACAAGCCTAGAAATCGCGTGTTTTTCCATGTACTCGCTCATGTCAAAGCGCTGAAAAGTAATCCCCAGTATTCTTGCTAATTGCTTACAAACCTCAGTTTTTCCGACGCCCGTGGGCCCCGCAAATAAAAACGAGCCCCAAGGTTTTTCTTTATTTTCTAAACCAGATCTGACAAATTTAATTGAGCGCGCCAGCATATCGATGGCTTCATCTTGGCCATAGACTAAGGCTTTTAATTTAAGATCTAAATCTTTTAAGTTTTGGGAATCATCAGATGACATTTGTGTCGTCGGTACACCAGAAATTCGACTGACGACCGCTAAGACATTTGTTTTTCAATTGATTTTTACTTTTCATATGTAAGGCACAAATTGCCAAAATATGATCCCCATTTAATATTTTACCTTGCTCGTCAAC
>JAYVKY010000311.1:0-2265 GCA_043767965.1 Pseudobdellovibrionaceae bacterium | reverse complement strand
GCGATTGAGCTCGACTTGAATTGTGTGCTGTCCCCGCTGCGGTTGACCGTATTGCTCTGTCAGGCGCCCACCGATATAAGGCCAATTGTACCCCACTTTAAAACCGGCTGTTACGTAGGCCGCAATGACAATATCACGAAAACGTGGGTCGCAGCTTTTACCTAAAGAATCACTAATAACAATATCGGCACGCACTTGGCCAGGGTCTTTGTGCATTGATGTACCAACAGAAGGCATTGAATGGGCGTCTAAATGAAAAATATTTTGATGGCCAAGTGATTTAAAATATTCAAATTGTTCACTGACAGCCTTATGAAATGGAGCATAAACTAGCTCGGTTAATTCAAAATGTAACTTTGCAGTGATTGGTTTTTTTAACAACAAATCATTTTTTGTTGTTACGACCCAATGAAAGCCACGATCAAACATTCCTTTGGGATTTTTTTGGCCTTCGACAGAGCTTTCATCAATGTCTGTTGGAATCCGATTTAAATCAACAGCGTAACGATGCCAATCCGTCTTTTCAGATCTGATTTTAAGATTACGAAGGGCTGGACTATACAAAATGTCAATATAGCGATCAACATCGCACATTAAAATTTCTTCTGGTAACTTAAAAAGCCAGTCACATTGTTCAGGGACTTTTTCGCCTGAATGTGGCATGGTAATAAAAAATGGAAGTAGTTGACTCATTTTAACCTCAGAGAGTTTAATATTAATTATGAAAATATATACTAAAACCGGAGATAAAGGAACGACACGACTCGTTGATGGCAGTTGTGTTGAAAAATTTAACCCCCGTGTCGAGGCTTATGGCACTGTGGACGAACTTAATTCATACCTAGGAATACTGAAGAATGATCTTTTGAATCTTTCTTTAAATACGAGTTCTTCTGTTATTCATAAAATACAGCACAAACTGTTTGTTATTGGCAGCCTTTTAGCCACAGAAAAAAAAGAAACTTTTGATACCTTACCTCAAATCACTGAAAACGACAGCCTATTTCTTGAAAATGAAATTGACGATTTAACATCTGAATTGAAACCGCTTAAAAATTTTATTCTACCTGCTGGGCACCCTGCAAGCACGAATGCCCATTTCGCAAGAACTTTATGTCGCCGGGCCGAACGCCGAGCCGCTGAAATCAGCATTAAAGATTCTAGACTATCCGATTCACTGATTTTTTTGAACCGACTGAGCGATTACCTTTTTACTTTAGCACGTTATATTAATTTAAAAACAAATACCGCCGAAGTCTTATGGGATAAATCACAGTGAAATCAGAAATTCATTTGCGCGAAGCTAATCCCTTAGATTCGCCAGATTTGAACCGATTTTTTTCATCAATTTCAATTCATGGTTTTTTAAATATTAAAATTCACAGACAGGTTGATTTTTTTTCATTTTTTCATCGCCTGGGACAAGGATTTAAAACTTTTTTATTAGAAAATAATAAATCTGATCTGCAAACTGAAATTTTAGGTACAGCTAGTTTTTTAATGCAAAATCGAATCTATGATACCGAAAGTAAACTTAAAATTGCATTTGGTTGCGATCTTCGAATTTCACCACAAAGATTGGCCATATTATCGTGGGGTAAGTATTTCTTACCCCAAATTAAAAAATTAATAATGACAGAAAATCTGGATCACATTATGACCTCGATTAACCTGACTGAATCACAGGTGATAAATGCGTTTATTCGTCCGAAAATTACACGCACAGATAAACCCATTTATGAACTTATCCAAAAATACAATCTGGTGTCTATACATGGTTTTTATCCTTTGCAGTTTAACGTGAATAAAAATATTTTGATTTCTAGGTATAAGTCGAACGAAAAAGAAGACCTGATTTTTTATATAACAAATAAACTTAAAAATTTTGATCTTGTCGCGGCAGATTACCTGCATGATTTAAATGCCGCCATTCAAAAATCATTATTGTATTCATGGAATCAATTTATTATTGCTAAAAGTACCGCTGGGGAAATTGTGGGCTGTGCACATCCACTCTCGTCGACATTACTTCAAGATTATTTCCCGCAAGAATATAGCCAGCAGGCCAATAATTTTCGACAGTTTTTAAAGGTTTCATCATTTTTGGGATTTAGTCGAAAATTAACCAAACCTTTTTCAAGCACGAATAAAGAACAAACTTTAAATTTCAAAATGCTTCACTTTTTATTTTTTGATCACCCTGATGTTTTAAAATCAATTGCACAATGTGCCTACAAGCAATCAAAGAATAACGAATTCTTATTG
>JAYVKY010000310.1:0-3925 GCA_043767965.1 Pseudobdellovibrionaceae bacterium | reverse complement strand
TCCGCAGCATCGCCGATGGGTCCAATTGTGCAAAAAATTAATGGTGAAAATCCTCGCACAATCACTAGGATGGGCATTGAGTTAGACGGAAGATCAAGCTACGAATGGGATGGCTTTAAGATTTCATTCACTGAAAAAGAAAAAAAATCTAAAAAATTTCAAAAAACTGCTACGTTGAATGGAAAAGATATAAGTTTAAATTGTACACAGGATGAAACTATGAAATTTTTAAGAAAAAGAGTTTTAGAACATTCTGATACTGCGGTTGCGCCAAATTCAAACGGGACAGCAACTTCAGATAAATCCAAAGAAGTTAAAACAACAAATAACTAATATTTTTAGCCAACACAATGCAATTCTGGTCGTGGGTGAGTTGCTTTTTATCAGTTCGGTGTTAAAATTTTTAATATGAATTACAAACAGACCTCGATATTTGAAGCCATACGTTTGTCTGATATAGATCATAATTGGAAAATTCATATATTCAATTTTGTGGATGATTTTAGACGTTCAAAATCTGTGGATTTAATTCAAGACAAGCCCAAATCTAAAAATTTGCGTTTAATGGCGTTATCGTCGGCTGTCGTTTCACAGCTTTGTGATGAGGTCGGAGTTCCTCGGCCTGATTGGGTTAAATCAGTTGTGGGACTTGTTGACCCCTGGTTTGTTTCTGGAATTGAAAATTTAAAAGCAACAGCAATTCAAGAAAGCCCTATTTATTATAAAATAAAAAATATTTTTGTTTTAGGTAATTTTTTAAGTCGAGTATGAAATGCTAAGTAAAGAACAAATCATTGATCTATTAAATAGTATAAATGAAGAGCTTAAATCGCAAGATATTAGGGGCGAAATTTTCATCGTTGGCGGGGCAGCCATGTGTCTGGCTTTTGATGCAAGAAAAAGTACAAAAGATATTGATGCCGTCTTTGCACCGACAAAAAATATTCGTGATATTATTAAAAAAATTGCAGACCAAAAAGGGCTTTCTGCGGATTGGCTCAATGACAGCGTCAAAGGTTTTTTAAGTCAAAATTCCGAATCTGAAAATTTATTTAATTTATCGAATTTATCGGTGTCAGCGCCGACGGCAAACTATATTTTCGCAATGAAGGCAATTAGTGCGCGATTTGATAGTAGCGATATTGATGATCTGATTTTTTTGATTCAAAGAATGAATCTGAAGACCGCCGAGGAAGCTTTAGAAATAGTTTTGAAATATTATCCTAAAAATCTAATTCCACAAAAAACAACATACGCTCTTGAAGAAATTTTTGAAAAATTAAATTTATATTAATATTTTTCTAGGCTTAATAATAATTTGGCTTGATCAAAATTTTCAGGCGCAACATAGAGGCGGTCAATCACGCGGGCATCTTCGTACTTGCTAAAAATTTGCGTGGCACTGCCGATGGGTGATGGGATATCCCATTTGTCATATTGGTCGACAACATAAATTTGATTTGGGCTTTCAGATAAATTTTCAACAGTCTGGTGATATTTTGAAAGTCTGACGTTCGAGCTGGCCCAGATTGTATCGATGCTGTTTTTTTCTAAAATGGATTTCACATTTTCAGATCGCAAGATGTCTTGGTTATGTAATTCAATGGCCACGCGGTACGGTTTTCGTGTGGCAATACGCTTTGCCCATTGATTACCTACGGTATCTAAGTGTTCATACAATTTATAATCTGTATATGAAATATATTCATTTGAGTCTGCTGGTAAAAAGAATTTACATTCTGGTGATGTTAAATAGCGATTTAACATTTCTTCATAGATAATGCTTTTGTGATGAAAATAAACCATCAAGTGCATGTGATGACGTGAAATCAAGAAATCATCAAAGGCATATAAAGCGCGTCGATTCAGGGCCAGGTAGGCTGTGCTATTTTTAATATGCAAGGTTAAATTTTGAATCAACCAATCGCGATCAATTTTTCCGTAATTGATTCCGCAGAAATAAGAATCCCGCTCAAGGTAATCCATGCGGTCGGCGTCAAGTTCAGAGCTGACAATTTGTGACAACAAGGGTCTAAAATTAATGACGCCGTCTAAAAATATAAATTCATCACATTTTAAATCTTTATCAATCAGACATGCGACATCCAAAGGGCTAATATCTGGAAAATACTTTTGGATAATATTTGAAATTTCTGAATCAGTCACAAATTTAATTGTGTAATCTTCGTGATTGGCCGCACGGTCTTGGTTAATTTTTTGATCTTCGTAAAGTTTGATTTTTAATTTTTTTAGTTGCGGCATTACGAGTTCTGTCGTGTGGCTGAGAGGCCCATGACCAATGTCGTGCAGAAGCGCGGCTAATTTTACAAGTTGTCTGAACCTGTTTTTATTTTGCGATTTTTTAAAGGGAAAAGCCCTAAAAACACTATCAAAGACCAGGCCTGAAACGTGACTGACGCCGATGGAATGTAAAAAACGGTTATGTGTAGCACCTGGAAAGCTGAACTCAGAAAAACCAAGTTGTTTTATTTCACGCAATCGTTGAAATTCGACGGATTCAATAATGGCGACCTCGCCATCCGTCAAGTAGATCGAACCATGTATGGGGTCTCGGATTTCCATGAGACATAAAATACTAAGGTCCTGATTCAATGTAAAGCACTACTTAGGGCCAAATTTGAGCTTATTTGAAACAAACGTCTCAAGTTTTCTCAGGATGAGCCGAAAAAGTGTACAAGAGTTTTACGTTTTACCGAGAGTTCAAGGATGAATTCTCAGAGTGAGAAAAAGATTTTTTGCAAGTGAGACACAGAGGTGCACGCAAAACAAAAAATTTTTGATTTCAAGGAGGAAACAAAATATGGGCTTAAGAGTTAATACGAATGTGTCCTCGCTAAATGCGCTGAATACACTTTTGGGAAATAAAGGGAAGTTAGACATGGCAATGAGTCGATTATCATCAGGAAGTAAAATCAACCGCTCATCAGATGATGCAGCTGGGTTGGCTATTTCTGAAGGAATTAAAGCTAAGTTACGTGGATTAAAACAGTCTGATAGAAATGCACAAGACGGCATATCACTTATTCAAATAGCTGAAGGCGGATTGAATGAGGTTTCGAACATACTTGTTAGGTTGCGTGAATTAGGTATTCAATCAGCGTCCGATACAATCAGTGATCGCGAACGCGGCTTAGTAAATTCTGAGTATACACAAATGTTGGATGAGGTCGATCGCATTGCTGCAACAACTGAATTTAATGGAACAAATTTATTATCCGGAGAAGACAAAAGTATTGATTTTCAGATCAATACGCAAAATTCGCCAACCGCTGACAGAATATCTTATGACGGGCAGTCTGCTGACGTTCGATCAGAAGCTTTAGGGATAGCGACAGCAAATGTGGCCGACAAGCTGTCCGCACAAAATTCTTTGGCTATGATTGATTCAGCGATTCAACAAGTCGCTGGAATTCGGTCAAGTTTTGGAGCAGTGCAATCACGATTAAATTCGACAGTTGAGAATTTGCAACAAAGTGTTGAAAACAATTCCACTGCGAATTCAAGAATTCGCGATATGGATGTCGCTGAAGAAAGTACAAATATGGCGAAGCAAAATATATTAATGCAATCAGGTACAGCAATACTAGCACAGTCAAATCAGCAAGGGCAGTTGGCAATGCAGTTAATGAGACAAAATTAGGTAGATTATTTTTTAGTATAAGTTTTTAAAAACTGAGAGGACGGATTCTCTCTGAAACCAAGGAAAGGTTACATTCACGGATGATGAACAAACAAGGAGGATAAAATGGGTTTACGTATAGCAACAAACGTACCTGCACTAAACGCTCATAAGAATTTATATTCTTTAGGCAATCAACAAAGTACCACGATGGCAAGACTTGCTTCGGGGTCACGAATTAACAACGCATCTGATGACGCTGCAGGACTGGCGATCTCTGAGGGC
>JAYVKY010000309.1:0-2009 GCA_043767965.1 Pseudobdellovibrionaceae bacterium | reverse complement strand
TATTGATTGCATGTGTATTTGTCGCATGTACTTGAAGATTAATTTTTTCAATTTGATTTGTGGACTTTGCCCATTCAATCAATGCCTGCAACAGCATTGAACCAATACCCAGATTTCTATACTGTTTCAATATTGAAACCGCAAAATCACCGATATGACTTATGCGCTGACGGTGCCCTGCTGAAAAGTCCAGTAGGCCAACAATTTGATTGTCAAATTCAGCAATTATTAATATTTTACATGAGTCATCTAAAAATGTCTGTACCCATTTTTACTCTTGAACAACAGTTATGTTAAATTCATTTGATGATGTTAATTGAAAAACTTCTTCATCAATCACTGATTTTGAGACAAATAAAATTTGTTCAGCGTCTTCAATTTTTGCAGAACGTATATTTACATATTTATTATTTTTTAATTCCTTTAAAACAGATTTAAATTCAGCCATATGATCCTTATTTAAAACGTAAGCTCAGCCTCTACCCCAACACCGTCATCAGCTTCTGGTAAATCCCATCAAAACCACCGTTTGACATAATTAAAATCACATCCGTTTTTTTTGCATGTGATTTCAAATACGAAACAATTTCATCGGCATTGGCAAAAACGTTGGCTTTTGTGTCTGTTTTTTTCAGATCAGAAATTAATTCAGTCGATGAAAAACGATTTTCAGCATCCAAGGCCTGCGTGTTAAAGGCTTCGGCCAATAAAACCTCGTGCGCTTTTGAAAATGCATCAACGTAATCTTTTTGAAAAACTTTGCGGCGTGATGTGGCCGATCTGGGTTCAAAGACTGAAAAAACTTTTCTGGATTTGTATTTATTTTGAATGGCTTCGATAGTTTGCTTCACCGCTGTGGGGTGATGGGCGAAATCTTCGATGATTAAAATTCCACCGGGTTCGCCCAGAATTTCTTGGCGACGTTTAACGCCGGTAAATGTTGAAATAGCTTTTTGGACGTTATCCAGTGGTAACTGATTTAAAAAGCTCATCGCAATTGTTGAGGTCGCATTTAAAATATTATATTTTCCCGTTAACGTAGTCACAAACACACCCAAAATCTGACCGTCATGCTTGACTTGAAACCGGGTCAAACCCTCGGAAAATTCTGTGATCTGACAAACGAAATTATTTTGTGAATTAAATCCGTAACTGAATTTGTTTTTAATTTTACAGTGCAGACTTACTGATTTGACATTTTCATCATCACCCCAAAAAACCAAATTGCCATTTCCGGGAATTAATTTCATTAATGTGATGAACGCATCAACAACCGCTTGAAAGTCTTTGTAAATATCAGCGTGATCAAATTCAACCGATGTTAAAATGACATTTTTCGGACGATAATGAATAAATTTAGGGACCTTGTCAAAATAGGCGGTGTCGTATTCATCGCCTTCGATAATAAATGTGTTTGCAGTTGGATTTCTGAAACTTTGCGAGAAATTTTTCGGAATCCCGCCAATTAAAAAACCCGGATTTAATCCCGACATTTCTGCGATCCAGCTAAGGATTGAAGTGGTTGTGGTTTTTCCATGAGTACCCGCAACAACATAAGAATCACGGCCGGCAATTATAAATTCACCCATGGCTTGGGGTAATGAACAAAATGGAATTTTTAGCTCTGTAAGTGCTATAGCTTCTGGATTGTTCGCTGAAATGACGTTGCCGACGATGACAAAATCAGGTCGTGGGTTTAAATTAATTGCTCCATAAGGTTTTTGAATTTGGATACCTAAGGATTCAAGTTGCGTCGACATCGGTGGATACGGATTTGAATCTGAACCTGTGACACAAAAACCTTGGTCCTTTAACAGACCGGCAAGAGAAGCCATCGCTGTTCCGCAAATTCCCATCAGATGAACGTGTGCATTTTTTTTTAAATTTAATAAACTTCCCTGTTTCACAATTTTATTTAGATTTAACATTAAATAACCCTTTTGATAGATTCAAAAATCCATGAATGAATTTGTGGGCGCAGATTCACATAGCGTCTGTTGTCGCGGCCA
>JAYVKY010000308.1:0-4627 GCA_043767965.1 Pseudobdellovibrionaceae bacterium | reverse complement strand
ACTATGTTGATATGGCGCTGACTTAAACAAATGGCCTCACACCAGTGAAGCCATTTGTTTAAGATCTAAATCGGATAGAACTTAAAAAATATTATTTTTTGTGCTTCATTTTTCCGCGCATGTCGCCACCCATTTTACAATTGCCTTCGCCGCCAGAATCTTTGCACATAGTGTGAAATGCCATTTGACATTCCTCAGTAGACTTTCCTGCTTTTAAACAATCTGCGGCCTCTTGATGAGCCTTTGACATTTTCTCATGCATCTCAACATGCTTCATGTCCATTGTTGCGGCACCCATCGCTGGCGGTGTTTGCGCAAAACCGAAATTTGCTAAAAATAAAACTGCTATAATGATTGCTCCTGTTTTCATTTGTGAACTCCTTCGTTTGTTTTTGTTAACTCTGTTTTGAATTTAAGGTCTTTGCAATTTCTGTGACATGATCTGGCTCATAAGTCGCAATTAATTTTAGTTTAAAAGCAACCCATAGGAAATTTTACCCGCAGATGCTGATTAAATCCTCGTCCCGAACCATGAATTACATAATAGACGATCTCATTCTGGTCATCCGCTTGCAAACATCAAAAAATAATTGAGTCAATTAATGGTTCAGTCATTTCCCTTGAAGGAGGTTCTCAATGAAAGTATTAAATATAGTTCTGCCGGCACTCTTCGTTTGTTCCCTGGTGCACGCAGATGTCACAAAGTTATCCCTAAAATCACAGCAAGCTGCGAATGTACTTACCGAGATAGTGGCTATCCCAGATAAAAGTATACCTCTGAGTCTTATTGAGAGGTCGTCTTGTATTGCCGTTGTTCCAAATGTTATTCGTGCAGGATTTATTTTTGGAGCCAGGTATGGTAAAGGCCTTGTTTCTTGTAGGGTTGCTAATGGCTGGAGCAGTCCATTGTTTATTGATGTGACTGGTGGCAGCTGGGGACTACAATTTGGAATTCAATCCATTGATTTAGTTTTGGTTTTTACAAGACCAAATGCGGCCCAAAAATTTAGTCAGCCAAATTTTACAATTGGTGCCGATGCAACTGTCGCAGCAGGACCCTTAGGACGTGATGCTCAAGCAGGAACTGACTATAAACTCAATAGTGAAATCTATAGTTATTCTCGTGCCCGCGGATTATTTGCTGGTCTTACATTTGAAGGCTCTGTGATTTCTGCAGACAAAGACGATAATACTGAAATCTACGGAAGCTCTGTCAGTTTTAATAGCCTGTTGTTAAATGATAGAACAATTTCGCCATTGGTTATGATGCCTTATTTAACGGCCTTAAAAATGTATGCACATTAATCGGTTGTAAAAAATAAAATCATATGAACATCAAAAATTAGCTGGAGGTAACAAATGAAAAATTCTATCGCTTTAGCACTAGTCACTTTATTTTTTGGCCTATTTTCACAAGCACAATCTAATGATGTTGAATCGACCCGAGGCAGCTCTTCGCTTGATATGAATGTCAATTCTGTACAACATGGTTTTGCTGGTTACCTTGGATTAGGCGCTGGTTACAGCGCTTACAACAGCAAAATAAATGTTGAAGGGGCACCAACCTCGTTTAAGATTTTAGGCTCTTATGTTATTTCTTCTCGAGCAGCCGTATTTGATGCGGGGTATGGAATTCAAAATCAGACATTTTCACAAGACGCCGCCATTGATAGTGCAATTTCTATGGGAGTTATGGAATTAGCTGCTCGATACCAGTTTGAAAATCGCTGGCAGTTAGGAGCAATCTACAATCAGTTTTTCAACAAAGGCGTAAACTATAGTGCGAATCAAGCCGATGTCGAATTTGGTGGAGTTCAAATTTTACGTGAATTCAGTTTTGGTGGTAATTACCTAGCACGAGCTGGTGGTCGTATTATGACAAGCTTGAATGTAAATAATGAAACGGTGAATATGGCCATTCTTGATTTTCAGATTGGCTGGGGCGGACCAAATCGCGGGCCGTCAACGGCTTCCGCATATTAATTTGAGTATTACAAATAGAGTTCGAAAAAAATTCTGTCTTGGGATGAAAGTTGATAAACACTTTCATCCCAAATATTATTTAAACCCTAGACAAATAATGGTATGGAACAAAAATATTACGCTTTCGAAAAGCATAGGGCGAATCCCTGAGCGCCAGAAATTTTGAATTTGGTAAATCAGAAACAAAAAAGGGGTCTTTTAAATATTTTGCATTTAAAAGCCAAACAGGAACTTGCAGATAAAAATTCAAACACAGCTGGTGCGCTACGGCTTCAAATAATTTTGAAATTGGCTCATCAGAAGATTGTATTTCATTTTGTATCATGTTCATATTTTTTGTTCTTGCAAAATCATCAATAAACTGTGCAACCCAAATTCTTCTTTGTTCGGGACTGACTTGCGCGTTTTGAATATAGTCTGCAAGCGTAGTTATTTTATTCACCAAAAATATCTTTCAACATCAATCTGGAATCGATTGACAATTTTTGATCTGGGTAAAATTTATTTATAATTATCAGGGCTTGACTCATTTGGCTTAAATTCAAATATTTTTTAAGAAAAATTAAATCACTTTCATCATTCGTACCAGATCTGGCTGATAAAGATTTCATTGCAAACATATATTCTGGCGATGCAGTTAAAATATTTAAATTCGATAATGACAATTCAGACTTTTCAAACTGTGTGACGTCCGAACTAAAGACCTTAACTGCATCATTGAGCCAAAAGTGATTATCTAAATTTAATGTTTACGATACATTAAAGGCCGCTTTTTGCATAATATCCGCAGGCGCCATAATCGCATCAATATTCTGGGTGCTATCGCGAGAATGAAAAACTAAACACATGACCGCACCGCCCATGATCGAAATATCACCGCGAATATTTTGATTTTTTAATTCAGTATTTAGCTCAGCTAACGCCGAGATAATTTGAGCTTTTGTCATAGAATTATAATAGAATAAATTTAAAATACTACTAGTTTTTATTTTGTGTTTTTAAATAAATTCATTCATTGTCGGCACGTCGACATGCCTGGTCTTACTCATTTAAGATTGTCTTCTAACCGAATTAGAAAACTGTAAACTTTGGCTTTATACACATTGCATGTTATTAAAGAATCCAGCCTTTCGATTGCGATTCGTCCAGCATTTTTTTTGTAAAATCCCATATCACGTTGGAGCTTTGTTCGATATGCGAATTTTTCTGAAGCGCTTTTTCTTTGGTGATGCCGTATTTAACCCAGATCGTGATCCCCGAAGAAATCAGAAATAATTTAAAACTTAAAGAGGGCGATCAATTTGTAATTATCGGCCAAGGTGACACAGTGATTTTAAAATCGATCACTCCACCCAGCCTTGCTGAATTTTCTGGTTTATCTCAAGAAGCCTCACGAAGCGCAAAAATTCAAGGGCTTAAGGTTAGTGATGTTGCCAAGGCCATTAAAAAGGTTCGCCGTCAAAAATGATCAGAGCCATCATTGAAATATTTTTAACTGCCGCAGTTGCTGCAAAAGTGAATTACATTGTCAGTGGCGATAAGGACCATGAAACTGGGGAAACTGTCTCAAGTTGAAACTTAGCCGAAATACTTCAAAACTAATATAATGGAATAGATACTTAAAATGGCATATTTTTCTGATAAATTAAGTATTTTTATGTTTTTTTTACTATAATTTAGTGTATATTATTAATGTGATGTGCCGAATAAATACGGAGGAATTATGGCTGTTTCACAACTCAACCAGAATATCAGCGAATCCATTGATGTGCTTAATGAAAAATATGGTTTCAAGGCCGATCAGGTGTCCGAGGCACTTGAGCTGGCCATAGACACGACCAAAAATTATCTGCATAGAAAAAAAATCGAACGCGGTGGCAGCAAAGCTAAATCAAAAAGGATTCCTTATTTTCAGTACTTTTTAGATAAAATTTTAGAGAATGGAATATTTCCTACTGAACTTATTATTTCAGCTATCCCCGTTATGGGCGAACAAAGTTTTTATACATTCATAAAAGAAAAATATAAAGAGCCTGAAGACACCGTTCTTTATATTATTGATTCATCTGTAGAGAAATTCGCAGCAAATCGACTTGATATCAATTTTGAAAATCTGTTTACGAATACATTTGGCCCAGTTTCCGAAGAGTCTCTGACGATGGCGTCACAACAAGACCCTCAACTTCTTGCCGATTTAATTGCCCATGGATCATTACAAAATTATACCAAAGCTGTCGCCGTCGCCAAGCTTGGGCTTTCTGTTGACGATACTTTTATCGGTTTTCTTCGCACATTAGCAATGAACCAGAAATCATATCTTGTCAGAGAGGGCGCATACAAAGCTTTAGCAAATTATTTTTTTGAAGACTCAAAAAAATATTCTTTTTTGGTTGAAGAATTCCAGAAAGCACTAAAAAACGAAACCGGCCCAGGCGTACGTAAACAAATAAATAATTTAATTGAAGTTATGGAAGACTTTCGGTGAAAATTAGAGCGTCCTCTGAGGATTTTTACTCAGAACTTACCGAAGACGATCTTTGCCATAAAATATCCGACCATCAAAATCTGAACAGCATCTCTTTCCCAATTATACTATCCAACAATGAATGTTCAGCGGCATTAGAAAAAGAAACCCTCACAATTG
>JAYVKY010000307.1:0-10986 GCA_043767965.1 Pseudobdellovibrionaceae bacterium | reverse complement strand
TAATAATCAACGTCGTCCGTTTATTGAGCCGTTCAGAGTTGGCGAAAAGATTACTCATTCTGTTAAATTTTTCTCTGCACAGGCAGGTACACTGACGCTAGAAACTCGTCCCTTTTTACAAGTTAATAATAGAAAATCATATCATTTTCAAATTGGTCTTGAAACAAGCCGCCTGTTTTCTGCAGTTTATTCAGTTGAAGATGTCGTAGATACATATGTCGATTTTGAAAATCTGGTGCCACATGTTTTCAAGATGAGTGTGCGTGAAAGTGGAAAGCTTGCTCAGGCACAAGGTTATTTTAATCAAGAGACACTGAAATCAAATTTTTGGGAAAAAAAATATACTAAAAAGCACGGCGCAGAAGATATTAAAAAATCTTGGGATTTGCTGCCCTTTTCGCAAAATGCATTTAGTAGTATTTTCTACATGAGAATTTTCAAATGGAAACTAGGCAAAGAATATTCATTTAGAGTCTCTGATGATGAGAAAAATGTGATATTTAAAGGTACAGCCATCGCCAAAGAAAAGATTGAAACAGACATCGGCGAATATAATGCAATAAAAATTAAAGCTGATGTTATTTCACGTGGTGCATTGACAACATCTCATCCTTTGCTTTTATGGGTTTCAGATGATGATCGTAAGATTCTTCTGCGAATGGAAGCCGATATCAAAATAGGAAGTCTTATTTCTGAAATTACTGGACTCGAGAAAGGGACTCCGTAGTTGTACAATAAGCCAACCCTTGTTTTTATTCAAACAGCATTTATCGGAGATTTATTTTTAAGTCTTCCAACACTTAAACGCTTAAAAAATAAATTTCCAGGACATCAAATTATTTTAATTTGTAAGACGGGGTTAGCAGAAATATTTTTAAAAGAAAAGTTTGTTGATTATGCCTTTGAAGTTCAAAAAGGAAATCCAAAATCGTATCAAAAAGTTTTAAAACAATTACAGCCATTCCAAATTAAAATTGTATTTTGTCCGCATCAATCTTTACGAAGTATATTGTTTGCTTCGAAAATAAAAGCTGATTTAAAGATTGGTTTCAAGAAATGGTATACTTTTATGTTTTTTAATAGAACAGTTATCTATCAAAAAAAATGGCCTGATGTCATCCGTCAAATATCAATTTTACGACCGATAGATAAAAATTTAAATTCTGAAATTGAAAAAACAGATTGGTCATACTTGAATATTAAAAATACAGATGCCGGGTTTTCAAAAATACCTGATATTTTTGAATTTTCAGGGTCTATATCTCGACCAAATCAAGACACAGTTGCTATATTTCCTGGTAGTGTGTGGCAGACCAAACAATGGACAACTACGGGTTTTTCTGAAGTGGTTAGTAAGTTACTACAGCAAAATAAAATTGTGCTTTTAATGGGTGGACCGGCAGAAAAAAATATCTGTGACCAAATTCACCTGTTAAATCCACAAGCCGTAAATTTAACAGGTCAGTGTAGTTTATATGAATCATATTTAAAACTGAAGCAATGCAATCAAGTGATCTGTAATGACAGTGCACCGGCGCATATGGCCGCTAGTTTAGGTATTCCAGTGATCGCTATTTTTGGGCCAACAACTGTCGATATGGGTTTTCGACCATGGAATAACAACTCGAAAGTCGCCGAGATTTTAAATCTAGATTGCAGACCTTGTGGTAAGCATGGTCATCATCGCTGCCCCAAGTTACATCATCGATGCATGATAGATTTAAAATCAGATACTGTTATCGACCTATTAAAAAATAATTTTTAATCTGCATAATCTTTTGCGAGCAGGTTATATTTTCTCATTTTACGAAGCAAAGTATTTTTAGGGATATTGGCTTGGGCCACTGTTTGATTAATTTTGCCCTTATTTGTTTTCAAGGCCTGTGTGATAAAATCTTTTTCCGCCTGTTCTTTAAATAATTCAAAATCTAATGCAGTTGTCGCATTTGTCGTGGCCTTCATCTGCGTTGAATTTTGTATGAGGCTTGTGGTTTCTTGATTCGGCGAGATATAACTTGTCACAGAGTTTCTAATTTGATCAGGCAAGCTTTGTGCAGTCATTTCATCACTGGATTCAACTATAAATGCACGCTCAATAATATTTTCAAGTTCGCGAATATTTCCAGGCCAGCGGTAACGTTTCATTAGTTCTAAACATTCTACAGATATACGTTTTATTTTTTTCTCATGGGTTGTTGAAAATTTTTCAAGAAAGCTGTTTGCCAGTTTCAGAATATCATCAGGCCGCTCACGAAGTGGAGGCAAGAAAATCGGCATTACATTTAAACGATAAAATAAATCTTCGCGAAAAGTTTGATCCTCCATCATTTTTTCAAGATTACGATTAGTCGCTGCGATAATGCGTGCATTTGTTTTGACTTCACGGTTGCTGCCGACAGGTGTAAATTTCTTTTCTTGTAGGGCGCGCAAAAGTTTCACTTGCATTTCTGGTTTCAGCTCTCCGATTTCATCTAAAAACAATGTCCCGTTGTTCGCCAACTGAAACTTACCAATTTTACGTTCGATAGCGCCTGTGAAAGCACCTTTTTCATGACCAAAAAGTTCGCTTTCCATAAGGTGCTCAGGGATGGCTCCACAATTAATCGCTACAAAATTTCCAGATTTCTTTGGGGAATTAAAATGAATGGCTTTAGCGACAAGTTCTTTGCCGGTTCCATTTTCACCACGAATAAGAACTGTTGTTTCAACTTTACAAAGCTTATAAATCAACCCAAAAACTTCTTTCATTTTTGCATTTTGGCCGACAATATCTGTTTTTAAGTCTGTTTCAATATCGTCGTCAAAAATAGGCCTTGATGCGGTCAGCCCTTTGATCATGGCATTTGCTTCTAAACTTTTTTTCACAATATCAGAAAGTTTGTCGGCACCGACTGGTTTTTCAACATAATCATAGGCTCCTTCTTTAATTGCCAGTACAGCATCATTTAAATTGCTATGAGCTGTCATAATTAAAACAAAGGTTTGTGGATTATGTTCTTTAATTTGCTGTAGCGCAGTTAAGCCGTCCATTTCTGGCATACGGACATCCATTAAAATTAAATCGTAAAATTTTGAATTAGTTTTTTGAACGGCTTCTAAACCATTATCACATTCTTCAATCTCAAATTCAACATTCAGTTCGGGTTCAATTTTTTTTAAAATACTGCCCACGGATTTTCGAAGTTCGGCCTCATCATCGACGATCATTGCGCTTAATTTCATACTATGTCTCACTTTCTATGGGAAGACTGACATCAAATGTCGTGCCTTTTCCAAGTTCAGATTTTAAACTAATTTGACCACCATGAAGTTCAATAAAATATTTTACTAAATATAAACCAAGGCCCGAACCCTTGGTTTTTAATTCTTGATTTTTACCGCGAACAAATTTTTTCCAGATATGGGTTTGGTCTTCAGTGCTAATGCCTTCGCCGTTATCACTGACTGTCACTAAAACATCAGTATCGGTTTCAACTGTATGAATCAAAATATGTCCGTGATTAGCCGTATATTTAATGGCATTTTCGACAAGGTTTAGCATCACCTCGGTCATTAAAGTCACATCAAATTCAATCAGAAACATGGGTTCAAGTTTGAGTTCGATAGTAATTGATTTCGAGTTGGCCAGCGGCTGGGTGCGTTCGACGACATTTTCAATGACGCCGTTGATGTCGGCAGTCTCCTTATTAATTTTGAAATCTTTGGATTCAACACGCAATACTTTTAAAATGGATTGAATATATCTGTTCAGCTCTTCAGAATAGGTTTTCAAGTTTGAAAAATCGGTTTGAATTTCAGTCGGCAAATCATTTTGAAGGCTGACTCTGTCAATTACAGCTTGAATTTTTGCTATGGGTGTTTTTAGATCGTGGCTAATGAGACTTACAAAATTATTTTTTAGCTGTTCAAGTTCAGCAATGTAGCGTTGTTCTTGTTGCAACTTATTATGGGCCTGTTCAAGCCTTAAAGCTTGATAGCCGATGTATACAACCCAGATCAGTCCAAGTAAGACCAGTGGGCTTGCAATTGGTATCCAGACATAATACGTGTCAAAGCACCAGATTGAAAAAGCGGACCATAGTGTTGCTAATGATAAAAAGATAAACAATGAAATAATTTGAGTATAATGAGTAATTACAAAAACAGAAAAAAA
The DNA here is from genome assembly GCA_043767965.1 of Pseudobdellovibrionaceae bacterium. Classification (GTDB taxonomy): domain Bacteria; phylum Bdellovibrionota; class Bdellovibrionia; order Bdellovibrionales; family Bdellovibrionaceae; genus Pseudobdellovibrio. The sequence goes on along the minus strand of JAYVKY010000307.1, from coordinate 6,833 downwards.
CATCAACAGCGATAAAAAAAAGATATAAACAAGTGTAGGTAGTTTCTTAATAAAGCGATTTTCAAGGTAATTATCTGTCACATTAGCCCAAAATTCGTTTCTAGACATCAGGCCTTGTGGTGTCAGAACCTGAGAATTTAAAGTTTTTTCTATGCCAATAAAAACTATTTTATTTTTAAAAAAGTCTAGGGGTATTCGATTATTTAAGACGCTTTCAAGGTCGATACTTTGAAAATTCTTGAGTCCTCTGTAATTAATAACTGGTAAATTATGATGGCGAGAACTGCTTTTTGCTAAAGCACGTTCGGCAATATTGGGTAAATAATTGGGATTAACTAAAAGTCTACGAACGACGCCATCGTCATCACGCAGCAAATCAATATGCGCAATATTACTGCGGTCAGGCCGTGTTGAAAAAGGTAAAGAAAGTTTTTCAAGTTCACGAGAATTTGTTGCCCATAAAACGCGTTCGTCTTTAAAAATGAATAGGTCTTGTGAGTTGAGTCGGGTCTGACCGATATTATCACCAAAAAACAATGTCACGCCAACAGATTTTGGATTATGTTTTAAAATATTTTGAAGCAAATCGCGCCAGATTGTTTGATCCCAAAAAAAGCTGTCGGTAATTTCATTGGATTCATTGACATTAATTAAAGAGTTTGTTTTTAAGTCGTAAATTTTAACAAAATCACTGGGCTTGATGGTGACAAGAATAATTGAAGTACTTGTTTTTTGTGGGCCACGTAACTTAAAGCGCAAATCATAAGAGTCCACTTCGTCGAATTTTAAAATTATCAATGAAAATATGAGGCATAAAAATGCTCGCGTCCAAAAACCACGCTTAGATAAACCCCAGCGCAGCCAAACGCGTATTGACATGAATGTGTTCAGGTAAAACTGCTTTAATGAATTAATCACAAGGCCATAAAATAACCTAATTTTAATCGACATTCAACAAATGTTGGGTTTAAAATGCAAGTATGAAATGGATTCGTACGCAAGAACAGTCATTGCCACAGCTGAAGAGCAGTGTGCTTACAATCGGGAATTTTGATGGAGTGCACTTGGGCCATCAATCGTTAATTCATACGCTAGTTGAAAGTGCTAAAATAATGAATTCCCCCTCAGTAGTGTGTACATTTCGACCACACCCCAGGGCAGTTCTTTATCCTGAAAAACCAGTGCATCGACTGTTTGATTATCGCGATCAATGTGAAATGATGCAAAGCTTGAATGTCGATTTTTTAATTGAAGAGAAATTTACGAAAGATTTTTCAATGATGAGCCGAGAAGAATTTCTAGATTTATACGTTGTTCGTCATTTTAAGCCTGTTCATTTAATTGTTGGGTATGATTTTAGTTTTGGTAAAAATAGAACGGGCGACCATCATTTTCTAAAGCAATATTGCGAAAATAAAAGCATTAAATTAACAATTCAACCGGCATTAGAAAAAAATAGTCAGTTGGTATCCTCATCGGTTATTCGAAAGTTTTTAGAACATGGGGATTTGGAAAAAGCCCATGAATTCTTAGGGCGAAGATATTATTTGCGAGGGCCCGTTTGTGTGGGGCATCAGCGAGGGCGTTCAATTGGTGTTCCGACGGCAAATATCAGTCCTGAAATTGAATTTGTACCTAGGCACGGTGTTTATTTTACAAAAGTTTATTGGCAAGACCAGTTATTTTTTGCTATTACAAATATTGGGTATAATCCGACATTTCAAAGTTCTGAATTAAATTTAAAAGTAGAAACTCATATTTTCGATTTCGAAAAAGAAATTTATGGTGATCAAATTAAAATTAAACTTTTTAAATTTCACCGTGACGAGATCAAATTTTTAAATGTTGAAGTATTGAAAAATCAAATTCAAAAAGATATGCTCGAGGCGCGTCGATATTTTGCTGAACATGCTAACGAAGAACGACAATGAAGTATTTTAAATCAAAAAAAAATTCTGGACTTAATTTTGAGCATTCAACTGAATATTTAACTGAGCATTTAAATGTTGAAACTGTTTTTGAGGCGATGGATCAATCTGCTGATTTGATAGAACTCAGTTATTTAGATTTTCTAGAAGTTCAGAAAAAACTAAGTTTCAGTGATTTAGATGCATATTGCTCGGGCGCTGCAGATAGTTTAATTAGGATAGATAATCAGTATCAATTTTTTCAGTTGGGACAAAAGACCTTTGTTAAGTTTTTATCACAATTGAAAATCAGTCTGCAAGTTGCAGATTTTGCAGTGTTGATTGGTGACCAACTAACAATTTCACAGTTTTTACCGGCGCTGAATCAATTGGGATATTCGCGGTTTGTCGTTGTTGTCGAAGATGTTGAAGCTATACAAATATTCATTCAAAAAATTCAAAGGACATTTTTGGGTTTAACTATAGAAATTTTGAATTTTAAACAAATTTCAAAGATTGATCATATTTCAAGCTTGCTTTTAGTTGATATAGACCATCAAAGCCAGGCCGAATTGGTCGAGAATTTAACCTATTTTAACTTTTTAAATTCAGGATCCATTTTTTTCGATGTTCGTTCGCTACTGAGTAATGAATTAGTGCAAGAGGCAATTCAGGCACAAATGTTTGTTATTGATGCTTTGGCCTATGCCGAAGCTCGACTTAAGTTTGCAGATCAAATTTTAACTCATAAAATCAAATAATTAGATCAGAAGTATTTATACTATTTTTCGTAAAACTCTACGATCGTCCAGTTACAAAAAACGGCACTGTTATTAGACTATTGGGATGCTGCCAAATAAGCTAAGTGAAATTTTAATTAAACAAGGATTGATCAGACCAGATCAATTACAACAAGCATTGGCGCATTCACAAAAAAACAAAATAAAGCTTGGGTCAGCAATTGTAAATTTGGGTTTTTTAAAAGATTCACAAATTTTACGTGCACTCGAAAAACAATTTGCAGTTCCAGGCGTGGATGCATCTCAATTTGAAGTCGATCAAAATGTATTAGCATTATTACAAAAAGATTTTTGCGAAAAAAATATGATTATTCCGATTTCAAAGGCTGGAACCACACTTGTTGTCGCCTTTACTGATCCCAGTAATTTGCAGGTGCGCGATGATTTGCGATTTATTACAAAATGTAAAATTCAAGCTGTTGTCGCAACTGAGCTAAGTATACTATAGCCATTGATAAGTTTTACGGAGCCATTCGTCAGTCGCAAAGAGAAATTAATAAGGAAAATGCAAATGAGGCCCTCGAGGTAGCAGCCTCATCTGTTGAGGTCGGTGATCTAAATACTGGTGACGCACCAATTGTTAAATTTGTAAACGGTATATTAATGGAGGCGATAAAACGACGTGCCTCTGATATTCATTTTGAACCTTACGAGAAAAAATTTCGAGTTCGAATTCGAATTGATGGAAATTTAATTGAAACAGCATCGCCACCCATTGCCTCGGGACCTGCAATTAGTGCGCGTATAAAAATTATGTCGAAGATGGACATCGCCGAAAGACGTAGACCCCAGGATGGTCGTTTAAAAATTCAACTTAAAACTGAAGGACGCGAAATGGATTTTCGCGTCAATACTGTGCCAACGCTTTGGGGAGAAAAAGTGGTCATGCGACTACTTGATAAAAACAGTCTGCAATTAGATATGACTAAGCTGGGTTTTGAACCAGATGATTTAGCATTATTTAAAGAAGTTATTCAGATGCCACAAGGTATGGTTTTAATCACGGGGCCAACGGGGTCAGGTAAAACAGTGACAATTTATTCGGCTTTATTTGAATTGAACAAGCCAGATGTAAATATAAGTACGGCTGAAGATCCTATCGAATTTAATTTAGAAGGAATTAATCAAGTCCAAATGAATTCTGACATTGATTTAAATTTTTCAACAGCCTTACGGGCATTTTTACGTCAAGATCCTGATATTATCATGGTGGGTGAAATTCGTGATTTAGAAACTGCAGAAATTTCATTTAAAGCAGCCTCGACGGGTCATTTGGTTGTAAGTACCCTGCATACAAATGATGCGCCAACAACAATTACGCGACTGACTGAAATGGGAATTGCTCCGTATTTAATTACGTCTACTTTGAATTTAATTGTTGCGCAGCGATTGCTAGGACGCAACTGTGAAGTCTGTAAAGAGTTGATAAAGGTTCCAGAGCAGACACTACTCAATTTGGGAGTCGAGCAAAGTCAAATTTCTACGTATCAATTATTTAAGGGTAAAGGGTGCGCAACTTGTAATAATACAGGTATCAAAGGCCGAATTGCTATATTTGAATTGATGCCGATAACTGAAAAAATTAAAGAAATGATTTTAAGAAATGCTTCAGCTTTAGAGCTGCGAAATGCCTGCCGAAATTTAGGATTTAAAACATTAAGGCGGAGCGCACTATTGAAGTTGGCTCGGGGACAGACGACAATTGAAGAAGTTCTTAATTCGTCGGTCAGAGACAATTTAGAATGAAAGGTCAGTGGCAATGATTTCAAATATATTGTTACAAATAAAGAATCAACAATGTCAAGAGGTTCAATTTCGTTTGGGCCATAAGACATTGATAAAAATAAATGGTGAGTGGTCCGAGTTCGATGATAAAATATTGTCAATTTCCGATTGGGAAGATCTTAAAGATTTATGTTTACAAAATAATGAAAAGGTTGTGTTTGAGACAAAGGGTTTTGCTCAAGGGGTATTTTCTGATCCGATACAAACGTGGATTTTTTCATTCACGGAATGGAAGGATTGCATGAAAGCGCATTTTTCTTTTTCGCAGAAAGAAATACCCGCTTCGAACATTCAATTTGCACCCTATTATGATAGTTTAAAGAAAAAATCAGGAATACATATTATTTCTGGTCATAAAAAAAATGGTAAATCGACTTTATTATCTGAAATTATTGCTGAAAGCAAAAAATATTCACCCGAATTAATTGCCGTACATGCCTTGCCATCGCAGCTTACTTTAACTAATTTAGATTCGGTTGTGCATTTAGGGCCAGATTCAATTTCATGGGATAGCCATCATCCTATCTATGATGGAATTGACTCAATCATAGTTGATACTAATGAAATTCAAAATTTAAATAAATGGGTTCGATTTGCTGAAGAAGGGCGAACCGTATTTTTTAGTTTATCTGCAAATTCAATCGAAAATGTTTTATTGCAAATGAAATCATTAGCTTTTGGGCAAGACAGCTTATGGCATCGTTTTTGTGATCAGCTGAGTTCTGTTATTTTCCAGAAGATTGTTTCAGGTCATAGTTGTGCCGTACACGAAATATGGATTTTAAAAAAAGAAGATCAGAAAAATATTACTCATAATTTCGAATCCGAATTATTTTTAAACTTAATTTCAAAAACAAATTTATATCAAAGTTTAAATCAATCCATACTGCAATCACTAGTTCGTCGGCGGTTTGATGTTAAAAATGCATTTAATCTGTCAAATGATATTGAAGACCTTGATCGCAGTTTAAAGAAAATGGGATTGTAAGTGAAGATGATAGTAATGATAACGGAGCGGGAATAAATTATGGCCAAATATCAATACGAAGCCAAATCATTTACAGGAAAAATGTACAGAGGCACTATTGAAGCTAAAGATGAAGCGGAAATACGAATCAAGTTGCGCGCCAAGCAATTGGTGCCATTGAAGATGAGAGTGTTGCAAGGCTCTGAAAAAAATATAGATGCAGTTTCGTTTTTTAATCCTAAAGTTAAATCTAAAGAGCTTCAAATTTTTACACGACAATTTGCAACATTAATTAATGCAGGTATTCCAATTTTAGATTCATTAAAAATTCTATCAGACGGCTCAAATGATAAAATTATTAAAGAAGCGGTTGTTCAAATTCGAGCTGGCATTGAAACTGGCAAAAAACTATCAGAGTCTATGACCAAACATCCGCGTGTTTTTGATGCACTTTATTGTAATATGATTAAAGCGGGGGAAGAGGCCGGTATTTTGGATACAATTTTAGATCGTTTATCAATATACTCTGAAAAAAATGAAAAAATTAAAAACCAAGTCAAAGGTGCAATGGTTATGCCGCTTGTTATTATTTGTGCGGCTGTAATTATTATCACAGGTATTATTTTATTTATTATTCCAAAATTTGCTGAATTTTACAAAAGCTCTGGAAAGCCTTTGCCCGGCTTGACTCAAATGGTTGTTCATTTCTCAGAATCGTTATCAAAAAATTGGTATTTTTATTTTGGTGGGTTGTTTGCCGGTATATACTTAATATCAACATACATAGCCAGCAAAGAGGGTAAAATAGTTTTTGATAAATTCATTATTAATGCACCCATATTTGGCGATGTCGTGCAAAAGTCTTCAGTGGCCAGAATGAGTCGAACACTTTCGACATTGCTATCTTCCGGTATTAATATGATTGAGGCGAGAGAAATCGCCGCAAAAACAGCGGGCAATACAGTCATCGAAAAGGCATTGTATAACTGTAAAGATGCCATCACCGTGGGTAAACCATTTCATTTGCCGTTATCTCGTCAAAAAGAAATCCCTCAGATGGTGACGCAAATGGTAGCTATCGGCGAGCAATCTGGTGCGCTTGATACGATGTTAAGTAAGGTGGCTGATTTTTATGAGGATGAAGTTGAAAACTCGGTACGAGCAATGACGTCACTTATCGAGCCAATAATGATGATCGTTCTGGGCGGTATAATTGCATTTATATTGATTGCTATGTATTTACCTGTTTTCCAACTTGGGGATACAATTGGATAAATCGAAATCGTTTTTAGTATCGATTCCAAGTTTGCGTTTTATAGCGTTGATATCGTTTTATTTGATTTTTCAAATCGTCATTATACTGCAAAAACCATT
>JAYVKY010000306.1:0-7917 GCA_043767965.1 Pseudobdellovibrionaceae bacterium | reverse complement strand
TTTCCCTTAGTGATCGAAATGGTACAGTTGTCACCTAAAGAGCTTTTTCAGTCTCAAATTGCACGGACTGCAAAAAATAAATTATTCTGGATTTGGCTTTTCATAAGCCTCATTTTATTTTGGATGCTGACTGTTCTGCAAAGCCAATCGTTTAAAACGGGGTCTGTTTTTACGGCAGGTCTGATTGCACTGTATTTTGTTTTTAAAATTTTACTAGCGCTTGTTTTAAAACTTTTAAATTCGATATTACCAATTTTTAGTTGGATTAATCGTTATGCGCTTTTAGGATTGATTCGGCGTCAACAATCGACAGACTTAGTATTTATCACAATGAGCCTTGCAATTCTGGTTTTGTGTTTACTGCCACACATTAAAGCATCAATCGTTGACGAAATTAAACCATCGATAATCTCGCCGATTCCAAAGTTATTTTTATTTGATATCCAGCCAGATCAGAAAGAGCCTTTGCAAATAATCACTCAAAAGGAACTCGGTCAGAAGTTGGAATTTACACCGCTTGTGCGCTCTCGGATTTTAAAACTGAATAATGATAATTATGAACGCATAGATTCAGAAGGTCAATTTTCAACACGCGAAGAGGAAGAAGATGCTAGATTTCGTAATCGTGGCGTCAACCTAACCTATAAAACAAAACTGCAAGATTCTGAAAAAATAGTTGAAGGTCGATGGAATCAATTACCCTATGTACAAAATTCCGAAGCAGGCATATTGCCTGAAGTTTCCCTAGAAGAAAAATATGCAGTTCGCATTAAGGCCAAGCTTAATGATATAATGACATTTGACGTGCAGGGTTTAGAAGTCAAAGGACAAGTCACTTCAATCAGGAAAGTGCGATGGACCAGCTTTCAACCCAATTTTTTCATAGTCTTTCAGTCCGGCGTCTTAGATGAAGCACCACAGGTTTTTTTATCCTCAATATCAAATATCAAAAACATAAATATTGATTCTTATCAATCAGTTGTTACCCAACATTTACCAAATATTTCAATTATTAATTTACAGCAAACAGTTGAAAGCACCTTGGTTTTCATTGACCAAATGTCTTTTGCATTGCAAGCAATGGCCTATTTATCAGTGATTGTGGGTTTGTTCGTATTCATAGTTTTATTGAATACGCAGATTCGCGAACGCTTGGCAGAAATGAATTTATTGCAGATTTTAGGTTTAAAAAATAAAAACGTTGAACAAATTGTAAGACGACAGTTTTTATTTTTAATTCTATTAGCATTGGGCTCTGGAATTATTTTAAGTCTGGTGGCTGCATGGATTGTAATGCACTTAATTTTCAATATTGGTGTGACATTTGATTTTATTTCTATCATCAGACTGAGTGCTATTTTAGTTCCGATAAGTTTTATAGGAATTTATTTTGGCCTCAGACCTTTAAAAAAGCTAAGGCCAAATGATTTAATTCGCGCAGCGTATTAACTGGCATTACGATTAATCCAAGAGTCAAGCTCTGCCGAATCTGAAGTTTTTACATTTACAAATGAAAAATAATAATTTTTAGTATCATGATTTTTATATTTTGCTTTCAATGTTATGCCTTTTTTAAAACTGAATTCGACATAGCGCTGATGAATGTCGTTTGGAGGATCTTTAATTTTCCGAACATGAATTTGCGAAGCATTAACCTCAACCAGCTCAGCCCATGCGCCAAAATCTTGAAAACCAATAACAACGCGAGGCAATTTTTTAGGTGCAGAAATTATTTTAGAGACGTCAACAGTGACAGGTCTTTTTGCGATGATATTTTCCGCTGGTGTTTTTAATTTAAAAACTAATTGATCAGCGATAAATATAAAAATTGCAGCATTGATTACAAAAAATGCCCCCCAAAGCCAGTTCTGCCTTATGTTCTCACCTAAATGTAAAAGCTGAATTAATATATGTGCACCCAATAAGCCTAACACATAGGACCATACTTTTTGCGAGCCCTTTAGCATCATGGCGCCAATGACAAAACTGCAGAAAGCTAAACCGTAATGTAATGGTGATCCTGTTGTAAGAACCTTCCAGAAACTGGGCTGTTGATAGAGTAAATTATTTTTTGATTTTTGTAGAATGATAAACATCAGTGCGTTTGCAAATGGGGCTACCAGTAAAGCTGCTCCAAAAAACCGAATGACGCCTTTTCGTTCAAGAAATTTAGCGGCTGACATGGTCATTACACCACTTTATTTTCAGATTCAGTTGTATTAGGGTCGTCACTGTAGCGCATGTGTATAAGCTCTTCTTGTTCTGGGCCAGATTCTTGTGCTTTGACAACGACAATTGAAGGTTCTGCAGTTTTAATTTCTGTTATGGCTTGTTCGGTGCTTGTTTCAAATTTGACGGATTTATTTTTTCTTGAATCAAGCGCCTGCGTCGTCGCTATGACCAAGCAAATTGCTAACGGATCGAAAACTAAAACAAAAATTAAGATTAGATATTTAACAACCGAATCAATATCAGTATTGAAAGCCTTTGAAATATATATCAGCGGTCCGACTTTCTTTTTGATTTCCAAAACCTTGATATTCATTTCAGAAATCGTTTTTTCGACAGCCTCTGCTTTTTTATTTAACTCTAGAATCATAGGCTCGGCTTCTTGCCGGGCACGTAATTTTTTTGAAATTCGGGTTAATGGAATTTCTTCGACCGATTTATTAATACGAGCTATTTCGTTAACAAATGCAGTCTGTTTATTTTTTTCAGTTTGTAATTTAATGTTTTCTGTCTCGATGGCATTTGATGCCGATTGATAGGCTTCTGACAGAAAGCCGAAGATACCCATTGATGTAATTAAGCTAAGCACGACAATAGCAAAAACTAAATAACTGCGAAAAACTTTATTTATATCATTCCATCTTTGGTGCAAATAGGCTGCTAAAACAAATTTTGAAAATTCAAGTGACCCAGCCATTGCAAAAACGGCCAACATTGCACCAGAAAACAATGCCCCAAGGCCTACAACAGAAAATGTTGCAGCAAGAGTTGCAACTGAAACAGTTGAAAGTATAAGTCCGATAATAATCCATATTGAAACCATAGATTAATTATCGGCTGTTTTTCATTTTAATACATTGAACTTTAGTTCAGTTTCGGTGTAATTTAAAAAAATATGCAAGACGTTGATCGGGCTATTACAATATTAGTAAACAATGAAGTCGTCGCTTTTCCGACAGAGACGGTCTATGGTCTGGGTGCTCGCATAGATTCCGAAGTGGCCATCAGAAAAATATTTTCAACTAAAGAGCGCCCATTTTTCGATCCATTGATCGTGCACGTGCACTCTGTTGAACAGGCTAAAACATGCTTTCAATCTTGGAATGCCATCGCCGAGACACTTACAAAAATATTTTGGCCAGGTCCATTAACAATTGTAATGAAAAAATCAAATTTGATTTCAGATTTAATTACTTCGGGCCTGGATACTGTAGGAGTACGAATACCAAATCATCAAATGGCATTAAATTTATTACAAAAATTAAATATTCCACTGGCTGCGCCAAGTGCAAATAAATTTGGTAAGACTAGTCCTACAAAGTCATCGCACGTGCAAAAAGAATTCGGTGACTCAGTTTTTATTTTAAAGAATGAAAATGATAAAGCCTGTGAAATTGGGATTGAATCAACAGTCGTATTGATTCGTGAAAATTTTGAAGTTTCAATTTTACGTAAAGGTGCAGTTTTGAAATCGCAGATGACTAAGTCGCTTACAGAAAATAAAATTCAATTTTCTTGGGTAGATGTTAAAGACAAAAGGGAATCACCAGGCCACATGCAGCATCATTATATGCCAGATATTCCATTTGTAATTTGTAAAAACCCATTAATGAAACTGTCTGAATTAGGCCAAATTTTAAATTCAAAACTGAATCAACTGCCGGATCAAATTGACGGTGTTCGAATTATTAAGCCAATAAATAAAATTGATAAAATTGAATTCTTAAAGCTATCGAATGATCCCATTATTGCTGCCCGCGAAATGTATTCGCAACTGCGTCTGGCCAGCGAGCGAAGGCCACAGGCCTTGTGCTATATTCAATTAGAGAACCAACAGTCTGAAATGTGGGAAAGTGTCTTCGATAGGCTTTACAAAGCGGCCAGTCTTATTATAGAATAGTTGCATGATTACAATTTTTAAAAATGTTCGCGCAGCTCTTCGGTTTGTAATGTTTATTTTTGTTATACTAAGTTATTTGTTTATATCTACAGTATTTTCAATCACTACACTAAATGCAATTGTTCGCAGAAAACGCCAAATTCGAATGACGAACTGGACATCAAGAATGATCATGATCGCGTTTAATATAAAATTAATTTGTAAAAATCCGATTGATCAAAATGAAATTTCCTTGGTTATTGGGAATCATGTGGGATTTATCGACATTATTTGTCTTCAGTCTATACAACCTGCTGTTTTTGTAACTTCGCTTGAAATGAAAAAAACGCCAGTATTGGGTCAGATTTGTGATTTGGGTGGCTGCGCCTATGTCGATCGTAGAAATAGAATGGGCATACAGCAAGAACTTAAAGGAATGGTAGATGTTTTAAAGCAGGGTTTTCGAGTTGTTCTGTATGCCGAATCTGTGGCTTCGAACGGGGAACAGGTTTTGCCATTTAAAAAAACATTGATGATGTCTGCCGGCCTTGCGGATACGCCAATTCGTCCTTTTGTTTTTAATTATCGTCAGGTTAATGGCGGCAAGGTTGAATTTAAGCATCGTGATGCTGTTTGTTGGTACGGAGATCAAACATTTGGTCCTGCAATTTGGCGCTCTTTACAGTTGAACTCAGTCACCTGTGAAATTGAATTTTTACCATTAGTATATATTAAAGCCGACGAAGATCGAACCAAGGTTGCTCATCAAATTCACAAGATTGTTTCTGAAAAGTTTACGCCATTTGCATCAGAGGGTTCAGAACTAAATCAGAATAGCCTTGTGCATTCCACGTAGGCTATTGCCAACAAAAATTTCATATTTTTTAATTTCAGAAGATAAAATATTTTTTTCTATAAGCTCAATTTTTTTTCCGGCCAGTTCATAATATCCATTAACTAATAAAGATCTGCGAAAAGCTCCATTGATGCAGCCTGAATCTAATGCTGGCGTATAGAGCGCGTTGTCTTTTAATAAAAACAAATTAAACCGCGAAGTTTCAGTGACATAATTTTCTTGGTTTATGCCAATGACATCAAAACAATGCGCATTTTTTAAAAGCAAGTTCCAATAGTCGCGTTTTGATATTTTATAATTTTGTAATCCACGGCCAGAAATTTGAAAGTACTCTTTGGCTAATTCAAGCGTCAGTGGGTTTGGCAAAATATCAATATCTGAAATATCACAGATTGAATTTTTAATATTTTCTGAGTCAAAAGTAATTTTTGCCATCATCTCTTTTTTAAGCATGACATTTTTATCTTCGATTTGCTCGTACATAGCGCGCAATCCGAACTCATTCACGGTAATACCTAGTTCAGAAAAGGCCTCTAAAGATCGCTGGATATGATATTTTTTCAAATGAATACCTAGGCTTGATATTTTGAAGGTGTCAATAACTTGGATTTTCTGTTCTAGGTGATTAATCATGTTGTAAATTTAACATCCCAGCTTTAGTTAAAAATTCAAGCCACTCATTTTCAGGTGCCGAATCATAAACAATTCCACATCCTGCATAGTATGTCATTGTACTACTTTCTTTTTTAAAGCTACGAATGGCAATATTTAATTTAAAATTATTTTTTTGCCACCAACCAATGCTGCCTGTGTAAAACCCTCGGGGTCGATCTTCGAATGCGGAAATCGCCTTCAGGCTTTCAATCTTCGGGCATCCAGAAATGGATCCGCCGGGAAAGGTTAATTTTAAAATTTCTGTCATGCCAAAATTAGTTTCACCCATAATTTCTGAATAAGTATGCTGTGTGTAGCCAAGATTTAACAGTTCACGATGCTGAGTTACGCGCACGGGCTTTTCGCAAACTGCGTTCAAATCATTTCTAAGCAAATCGACGATCATCGATAGCTCTGCGGTTTCTTTGGTGCTTGTGATTAAGTTATTTAAGCTCGAGGTCAATGTTCCCTTGATGGGTTGTGTTCGAATCATAGATTCCTTTTTTTCTAAAAACAACTCAGGAGAGAAACATAATATTTCAAAATTTTTCATTGGCAAAAATGCAAAATACCTAGATTTAAATACAGAGTAATACTTTTTAAAAACTGTAAAACTATCTTCATCGCTAGAGCCTATAAAGCCAGACGTAAAATTCACCTGGTAATATCTGCCGACGGCGATCTGTTTTTTTATTGCTTCAACTTTTTTAATAAATATGTTTTTTGATAGAATAGAGGCAAACGCAATACTTATTTTCTCCGCAGATTCTATTTCTGAGGCTGAAATAATTTTATAATCATTTAAAATAAACACAGCCGCTGAAGTGGCTTCGAAATCAATTTGAACAACTTTCATTTGATTAAAATACTTTTTTTCAATATCTGCTAAAAATTCAAATAAATTTTCAGTTGCGGTTAAGAAAATATAATTTTCTGAATAAAGAGCCTGATTCTTTTCATAAAAGCAAACGACAGCTTTCATGTTAAAATCCAATCGACCAAATAATCTAAATACAACCCTGCAGATTCAGTCAGAAAAGATTCTGGGTGGAATTGAATTCCCATCCAAGTTTTAGTACGAAGCGTGACCCACATAGGAATATTTTCAGAGGTAGCGATTACATTGAACTGATTTAGCGGCAATTCACAAGCCATCGAATGATATCTGCCAACCACAAGCCCATTTATTTTTTTATCAGCAGACTTAAGAGCAGAAGTTTTGCCGTGCAAGGGCGGGGCATATGTATGAACGGATCCGCCACTAACAATAGCTATCATTTGCATACCCAGACAAATGCCTAGGACATGTTGATTGGGCTGTAAACTTAATAAAAATTTTAAACTTTGTGGATAATCCTGTGCAGAACGGGGGCCGGGTGAAAAAACAATAAGATCAAATTTTTCAGTCTGATCGCGCTCGGAAATTTTTGCGTGATTTAGAATCTGCACATCAAATTTTTCTGACAGCCACGACCTGACATTTTGCGTGAACGAATCGTCATGGTCGATTAATAGGGCTGTTAAGTTCATTTGATTATTTTATTTTTTACAAAAAACTTTTGAATATCAAATTCTTTTGCAAAAATTCCGTTATCAGCCTGAACAATTGATTTTTTGATATGTTCAATTTGCCACAAAGAAATATCTAATTGTTTAACAGGGTCACTTTTTAATTTATTTTTGGCGCGCCGAATCTTCATTGATGCATCCTACATCAATTGGTCAGGCGATCTCTAGCCTATTCTCTAGTTTTTAAAAACCTTTAAAATAATTGTTGAGTTCGATTAATTTACATATTAATTATATATGTAATAAATATGTAAATCAAGCACAACATTCGAGGGGGAATGAATGGCAAGTTATAACATGATCACAATAAATGTTAACAAAAAATCTAGTTATTTCAGACAGTTAAATATATGTATTTGGTTTGTTCAGTTAATTTTAACAATCAGCTTTACGCTGACATAGGGTGATTTATGAGCTTTAAAAATAAAATATCAAATTCAATTATCTTAAGCCAACGAAATGAAGCTTTTCAAATTCGTTCGGACGATTACGTCAGTTCGCACCAGCGTTTAAACCTGGGCAGTATCGTCGACCAAATCAGCGAAATCCAAGATTTATTTTGGCTGAAAAATTTAAATAAAACAGCGGGTGAATTGAAGAAATTTAAAAAGGGTTGGTTTGGGAAGTAGGGTGCACTGAATTCGTAGCTGTATAAATTAGGGCCAAGGTCCAGTACTTGGCTATGTTTAAATTTCCGAAACGCCATTATGAATTTCAAAGTCATCATTGC
>JAYVKY010000305.1:0-5506 GCA_043767965.1 Pseudobdellovibrionaceae bacterium | reverse complement strand
GGTATCATGAAAGCATTTAATGATTTGGCACAAGCGACTGATGCTGGCCAACAAACTGTGATGGCGGGAATCTCAGTTGCCTTGGTTTCAACAGCAGCGGGACTGTTCGTGGCCATTCCAGCCAGTATGTTTTTCAATTATTTTACTCGAAAAGTGAAGTCAATTTTATCCAGTGTTGATTCCGTGAAAGAATTGGGTCTGGCGTATTCAAAAACGAAAGTTCAATAATTATGGCATTAAAATATGACCAGGGCGATGACCTACAGTCGGAAATTAACGTTGTTCCATTAGTCGATATTATTCTTGTTGTCTTGATTATTTTTATGGTAACGGCCCCCATGATCATGAAGCCGTCAATCAATGTCAATTTACCTAAGGCGGCGAGTGGCGAAGCCACTGTGCCCAGTAAATTAAATATTACAATTTCTAACGATGGCAAATTAAATCTTGATGGAAAAAACGTTGAAGATTCCGAAGTTCAAACCAGAGCGGCGGAAGAATTTAAAAAAAATCCAGAGGTGCAAGCCATTATTTCAGCGGATAAAGATGTACCCCATGGTCGCGTTATTTCGGTTTTAGATATTGTCAAAGGGGCTGGCGTTAAAAAGTTTGCGATCAGCATTGATAAAAAATAAGTTAATTTGCAATTTTTGATAAATTAACTGCTGTATTTTTTGGATCAAAAATGACAAGTTTAAAATGTCTTTTGTGCAGCTCATACAGAAATTGCGGCAGAATTTCAGCTGTTCTGCGATGAATATCATGAAATAAAACGACGCCCTTATTATTTTTATCAAGGGTCGTCAAAGCACTAGTTAAAACCTCTTTACTTGTAAACGGAATACTTTCAGTTCCAACCTTTTGAACATAGCGCCAATCGTTTGAATCAATGCTCCAATGCATTTCATGAATGCCGTATTTTTTTAAGTATTCAGAAGTCACTTTGCGATTGTCGCCGTACGGAAATCTAAAAAAGGGTGCGACTTTGCCGATTGTTTTTTGAATCATGCGAAATGTATCCATTATGTCAGAGGTGACTTCTTCGTCTGATAAAAGTTTACCTTTGTTATTTTTTTTACAGGTTTCGGTGCTGTTCAGGCATAAATGACTCCATGAATGATTTGCTACAACATGGCCGTCGGCAAAAACACTTTTTGTATTATAGGGATATTTTTCAATTTGTTTACCTAGTTCAAAAAACATTGCCTTTGCGTGACCAGCTTCTTTAAGTGTTTTTAAAATCGAAGCTGTAAAAGCATTATGAGGGCCATCATCAAATGTTAAAATGATCTCTTTGTCGCCCACCGATCCAGTATATTTATTGAAGTTCAAATAATCTGCACTATCGATGACTTTAGTTTCAATATCAAAATCAATATTTGAAGGTGCTGCCGACAACGCATTGGTTGAATATTGGATATTAATTCGGTTTAGATTATTTTTATGACTCAGTCTTTCTGTTAATGATAATTTGCACTCCTGCAACAGGTCAGAGTTGTCTGCATTATTAATTTCATTTTCAAAAATTAACAGTGAATCATCACTTAAATTACTTAAAGCCAAACACATTTCTTTTTTTGTTTTTAGATTATCTTTGTCTGATTCTGCTGCTGCAGATTCTGATAAATCTTGTCTGACATTTTCAAATAAAAATTGGGGGTGAAAATTAGATGCTTCCCAATCTGCGTGGGTTATGGATTCGGCATTGGCCTCGATGCTTGATTGCACGTCGGTCTGAATATACGATACATTTCGCCCGCAGGACATCAATGACATTAAAACGATAAATGAAAGTGTTACTCGTAGCATATCTGTCCATACTGCTAATTTCAGACCGCGTTAAAGCTGCTATATCAGTTTAAACCTAAGGTTACTGTCAAAGTGTTTTACACTGAGACACTTCTTGAAATTTTTTTTAGATCTGTATGTGTTTGACCGATAAGTCGATTGTGAAGAAACGATTTAAGGCTTTGATTTTTCCAATTATTTTTTTATGCACGATCAGTGCATATTCAAGTTATTCGCTTATTTTTTCGCAAAAAAATTCAAAATCAACTCGTCAAAAACAAACACGGGTTTTGGCTCAACCAAAATCACGCGCTATAGCTTCGGTTGCAGTTTCAAAAACTATAGATTTTGATTGTAGCCAGCAGAATCAAGTGGCAAAAATTGCATCGGCACAGGTATTTATTAAATTTAAACACTGTGATTCAAAACAAAAAAATGCTGAATTTAAACTGGTCAATCAAACAAATAAATACATGGCACAAATTTTTCGTCCTTCTTATGATTTAATCACAACAGATTTCATACAGCTGGCGCGCGGAGAAAATATTTTAAAACTCGAAATTAGCCTAAACGGCGAGCAAAAAAAGACGCAAATCATCAAAATAGATCGAATTTCCTCTGAAATTCAGTGACATCAAGAGTAGGTTTTTTTAACTTTGTTCACTTGTGATAACTGCAGAAAATAAAATTCAAAACAAGAGCTACATAGATCATTACAAAAAACGATCTGATGTTCATTTGGCGCGAAAAATTTGGCATGTGGTTTCTGTCTTTTTGATGTTTTTAGCTTGGGTACTTTTGCCATTTTGGATTTGCATAAGTCTGCTTTTAATTGGCTGGATCGCATTTGTCCCTGCAGATATCATTCGACTTAAAAACTCTGAACTCAATTCTAGGCTTACAAAAATGTTTAAATCGATTATGCGTCAAAATGAATTAGACCGTCTGGCGGGCACAACGTATTTAATTACGGGTACGATCCTAATTGCGTCACTTTTCCCAAAATCAATTGTTGCCTTAAGCCTTTTATTTTTAGCCTTTGCTGACCCGATCGCAAGCTATATTGGTATTCGTTTTGGCAAGGATAAAATTTTTGGTCACAAATCGGTTCAGGGTTTCATAGCAGCTTTTGTTGTCTGCAGTACTTTGACTTATACCTTTCTGTATTTAAAAAATGTGAACGAATATATTTTAATCGTCAGTCTTTTATCGGGCCTAGTGGGTGCATTATCTGAACTGATTCCTTTGGCGAAACTGGATGATAACTTTACGATGCCCGTTCTTTCAAGTGTGGGCCTATATATTATATTTTATTTATTTAATGTTTCAGTTCTGCTAATTTAAGTATTCTATAGGGTTAGGTCTTATTAATTTTTAAAACATCGGAAAATAAAAATGGAAAATTTCAACGAACTCGAAGAAAAAACATCCTCAGGAAAAAGACTGGGCATGTATGTTTACATTTTACCAAATTTAATGACCATCGCAAATTTATTTTGTGGTTTTTATTCAATTCTGCAAACTTTTGCAGGTGAATATAAAATCGCAGCAATTGCGATTGTTATTGCTGCGATTTTTGATCAGTTGGATGGCCGCCTTGCCAGATTAACCAGAGCCACCAGCCAATTCGGTGCCGAGCTGGATTCTTTGTGTGATGCCGTCAGTTTTGGTGTTGCGCCAGCGTTACTTGTTTATCAGTGGGCCCTATTGCCCTTTGGCAGGTTGGGCATGATGGCGGCATTTTTATTCGCAGCCTGCGGTGTTTTACGTCTTGCCAGATTTAATGTGCAAGTGGGCGTTGTCGAGAAAAATTATTTTCAAGGTTTGCCAATCCCTATGGCAGCAGGTATTGTGGCCTCGGCTTTTTTAGCTTTTGATGATATGGCGTGGGAGGCTAAGGCGAATAAAGGCCTTCTGTTTATGATGATCTTGTTGGCTTTAGTGATGGTTTCGAATTTCAGGTACCGTTCTTTTAAAGATATTGATTTAAAGCAACGTTTGCCATTTCGCTATTTAATTTTAGGTGTGATTATTTTATTCTTGGTCGCCCTTAGGCCCGAGGTTATGTTGTTTGTTTTATTTTTCGGTTACGCCGCTACGGGTGCTGTTTTTGGAATTTTACGATTAGGTAAAAAATATAAACAAATCCCTGCTAGTGTTTATGCCCCAGCAAATGTGGGTGAAAAAGATTTACAAGAAGAGCACGAGGATTAATGAAAACTTGGAATCGTCCCTTAAAAATAGGTCTTGTCGGCGCGACGGGTATTGTTGGTGAAACATTTATTAATTTACTCGAAGAATTTAATCAACCCATCGCAGAGCTTCGCCCTTTTGCCAGTTCAAATTCAGCAGGCCAAAAATTAAATTTGGCAGGTATTGACTGGGTCGTTCAAACTTTAAAACCAGGTTGTTTTTCAGGTCTTGATATGGTTTTTTTCAGCTCGGGTGACGAGCTGTCAATACAATGGGCGCCCGAAGCCGTCAATGCAGGTGCCTTTGCGATTGATAATTCAAATGCATTTCGTATGAATTCTGAAACGTTACTGGTTGTACCCGAAGTCAACGGACAACTTTTAAATCAACATTCAAAACCACAAATTATTTCTAATCCAAATTGTTCGACGATTCAATTGGTGGTGGCTTTAAAGCCCTTATCAGATCAGTTCGGAATTGATGACGTCACAGTATCAACGTACCAAGCCGCAAGCGGTGCAGGCCTTCCGGGGTACGAAGAGCTTTTAAATCAAACTAAAGATTTTCAGGAAATGGATCACGAATCCAAGGCCTTCCCGAAACAAATTTTATTTAATTGTATTCCACAAATTGGTGCCTTCAGTGATGATGGGTATTGTTCAGAAGAAACTAAAATCATGAATGAAACAAAAAAAATCATGAATTTGCCAGAGTTAAAAATCTCGGCGTTCACAGTACGCATTCCGGCTTTGAACAGTCATTCAGAAGCCGTCTGGGTCACTTTGAAAAAAGATCACGTGACCAAACAACAAATTCTAAATGCAATGGGTGATTTTGACGGTATCGCAGTGATGGATCAAGATTATCCAACGCCGCTGGATGTTTCTGGCGAAGACCCTGTTTTTGTGGGGCGTATCCATCAGGATCTGCAAAATTCGAAGCGCTGGCTGATGTGGGTGGTTTCTGACAACTTGAAAAAAGGTGCCGCCTTAAACGGCCTGCAAATCGCCGAGCTGTTATTTTGCGATTAGCAATTTGAAGGTCATTTAATAGCTAGATTTTTTTGACAAGACTAAAGGCTCGTGTTGCAATAGATTTATGGCACTTAAACACATTCTTATTTCAGTAACTTTATTTCTGATTTCATTATCTGTGCTATCCACGGTTAAAGTTACAGCTGTTACTGGCGTCAGCTACTTTGATCAGACAGCTCAAAAAATTTACGCAGGTAATGCTGGCACATGCGCAGCCCCTGACGCCGGATCAACTTGTAATACATGCACCGACACCACAGGCGGCGGCCTAAAGCCCTGCAATCAAAAAAGTGTTCACGGCAGTCTGGAAATTAGATTTTCATTTACAAGTTCGGCAGATCTGACTGGTAAGCCGATCGAACTTTATGTTGGTACAAGCACGTCAAAACAGCTGATTGTGTCGGGCACAGGCCTTGCCAGCGCTGACATGACCCTATCCGCAACATGGGCAGATTTTTGTAACGGCCTTTCAGGTGTTGACAGCAATTGTG
>JAYVKY010000304.1:0-3736 GCA_043767965.1 Pseudobdellovibrionaceae bacterium | reverse complement strand
AACAAATTTGACTCAGAAAGGCTTAAGGCTTTACGTAAAAATTGATCTACTGAACTCACATGTGCGCAGTGAAAACGGGTATCGATATTATCTGACTGAACAAATTGAATTGGCTTTGAGAATTAAGCAATTTAAAAATTTGGGGTTTCCGTGGATACTATTTTTCGGCGATGGATATAACTTGGCTTAAAACTCTCTCTGAAAGTTTGCAACATATATGTTGCTAACTTTCAGAGGGGTCGTGAAATCAAAAATATAGATAATCAATAAGATACAGATGATAGCGCGAAAAAAAACAAATTGTTCTAATAGATTAAAAAGTGGCACCTAGGTAAAAACGAACAAACGAAAAAGTTCCGTTTTTAACATAGCGATCTTGATCGTCAGAGATTGAACTTAAGGTAGGACTTCCCGTTGAAGATTCAGTGTAAATTCGAGAGTAGACGGGAAGTGAATACCCCACCCAATCGCAACCCAGGGTGAAATTTTCCCATTGCCATTGATTTCCGATTGAAAAACTAGCTGTGACAGATTCGCCTTTGAATTTGTACTGATTCGAAGAGTTGCTAGAAGATAAATAACTGTAATCAACAGTTCTGTAATCGGCTCCGGCTCGAAAGTAAAATGTATTTGCTGTAAAGTGTTTATAACTAAGACCTACAGAATTTGTTTTTATACTTTCAGAACACCATAAACAAAGCGTAGGTCCATAACCTTTAGTATAATCTAATAGAACTAACGAATTTGGGTCTATATACAATCCACCAAAAAGGCTGCTGCCCAAATTGTCATAACTTTCAGAAGGACCAACGCCTGCAACCTGGCCGGCTAAAAAATAGGATTTGTTCTTACGGTTTTCAGCGCTTGTAATGTGTCCAGTGTTAATGTCTTCTGTGGGTTTTGGTACAACCACAACTGGTGTTTCATCGGCAAAAACATTCGTGCAAACAACAGACAACATCAGAACAAGAAATATTTTTTTCATTTTAAGGTCTCCATAATATTAAGAATTTAAATAAATTAAAAACTAGCCCCTAAATAAAAACGCAACAGCATAATGGTCCCAGATTTTAATAGAACATCTTGATCATCACTCATAGGGCCGACATATGAAGTTGTCCCTACCGATGACTCGTCATGAATGTTTGAATAGACGGGAAGTGAATATCCGACCCAGTCGCAACCCATCGTAAAATTTTCCCATTGCCATTGATTTCCGATATAAATACTTGCAGCCAAAGATTCGCCTTTGAATTTATTTTCACGTTCAATAGCATCAGTAAAAATATCTCTGTATGTATGATGGTAATCAATCGTTTTGTAATCGAAGCCGGCTCTGAAATAGAAAGAATTTGAAACAAATTTCTTATAACTAGTTCCAATCGAAAACGTCGAAACATCATATTTCGAATAGAACCAAGACGTGTGTTGTGCTTCGTAACCTTTTGTAAAATCGAGCGTAATTAATGAATTTCGGTCTAAATACTTGCCGATCGTGGCGCCAATATTTTTTGTACCATATGACGGCCCTTGTCCGATGAACTGAGCCGTGTACAGTATTGATTTGTCCATACGGTAAAATTCACTGCATTCGCTGTAGATTTCTTTAACAGCAGGTTTTTGTGCTGGCGGAACAACAACAACAGCAGCTTCTTCGGCAAAAACAATTGTCGTAAAAAGTGTTAAAAATATAATAGTGAATAGTTTGCTCATTTTAAATCTCCGTTTTAATAATTCATTAAGTAGGCGAATTAAAGTATCTTTTCAATTCGTAATTTCATTTCGGATAATAAATACAGATCTTCATCTGATTTTAGATCCAATTTGCACCCCTGATAGGTCATTGTGTGTCTTAAATGATCCACAATATGTTGATGGGTGCCCATTTTGTCTGATGTCCATTTGGGTGCGATCAGTTCTTCCCAGCGCGATGCAAAGGCCGCAAGTCTATGAACTGCAATACGTGGGTGCAAATAGGACAAAAATAATTCAACATGTTTTGTGTACAAATCACGCTCGATGGGCTGATAAAGTCCATCGTTGTACCATTTTTCAAGTTCCGTATTTTTTAAAACATGCATGTTGTGCAATTTAATATTTGTGATCGGTAAATCATTACAAATTTTTGCGGTTTCGATAATTTCGGCTTCGGTCTCGTTCGGTGATCCAAAAATTAAATGAATGCCTAGATCAACAGTTGTGGAATTTGCAATTTTATGAACAGCATTGATCGAATCAAGGGCCGTATGACCCCGACGCATAAATTCTAAATGCGGATCAAAAAAACTTTGCACACCAAGTTCTACTGCGACAAATGATTTTTGGTTGTATTCTTGCCACAGATCCAAAACTGATTTCGAAAGGCAATCGGGCCGTGTGCCCAAAACAAAACCTTTGACGAACGAATAACTCAAAGCCGTGTCAAAATTGGCCCGCAGGACGGGGACTTTGGTAAAGGTATTTGTATAGGCTTGAAAATAAATCAGAAATTTTTTTGAATTGTATTTTTGGCTAAGCTCAATTTTATATTTTTCAATCTGTGCGGGCAAAGTCATTTCGAATGATTCGCTACGGGCGGCAGAGCCCCAGACGTCACAAAAACTGCAAGTTTTCATACCCTTTAAGCCCATACGGTTGGGGCAATCATCGACGACGGTCACAGGTAATTTGTAAACCTTTTCGCCAAAGATTCTTTTGTAGTGTTCTGCAATCGTATGATAGGGTAATCCCCGCCAACCTTTTTCCATGAAAGATCAGATATACCAATGAGAAGCCCCTCAAAGCAATTTATAACTGAGCAAACTTTGGATGGCAGTCCCACATTAAGATCACTACATGTTATGCTGAGGTCAGCTATGCCTGAAAGCATGCATCACACGGCCAGTGCCGCTGGTGAAACTGAATATATTTACGGCGAAGCCATCAGGCGGGGAATAGCCAAGGATATTCAGAATTTAAATTTCTTAGTTGTAGGCCTTGGGCTTGGATATATAGAAATTTTAATTTCATCAAAAGTTACGGGTTGTCAAATTCAAAGTTTCGAGAGCGATCCTGATTTACGGCAAAATTTTTTAAATTGGGTCAATGGCAAGACTGATTTTGAAATTTATAATCAGGTTTGTCGGTCCTTGAAATTAAGTCCTGACTTAATTCGCAGCCAAATAAAATCAAATGAATTATTTTTAAATGCAGAATTAAATCTGCAGACAACTTTTAAAGTCAAAAGTCACATTATTTGCTTTGATGCTTTCAGTAAAAAAACCAGCGAATCACTATGGACAGAAGAATTTTTAAATTATTTTTTGATCAACGCCTGTGATCACGATTGTATTTTCGTGACGTATTCTTGTACTAGTTTATTGAAGCGGGTATTGCCTGAGCATGGTTTTGTGTTGATCCCAAAATTAGGTTTTGAAGGCAAGCGCGATTCAACGTTGGCTGTGCGGGGTGGGTTTAAATGAGAAAATATTTTTTCCCATTCATACTTATAATACTAAATCTTTACGAGCCAGATAAAACCACTGTTGAACAAGCTTAGACAAACTCAAGTTCCAATCCCGTTGTTGCCGCAGAATTAGGAATTGAATTAATTTCATCTTTCCAAGAATCGAATTCTTCTTGAGTATAAAAGAAATAATCGATCGAATGGCCTAGCTTCCAAGTGAGTCTGCGTGCCTTCTGGTTTCTTTGAAGCTTATAAAACTTGTGCTTTTTCAAAAATTTGGTCGTCCTTATA
>JAYVKY010000303.1:0-8132 GCA_043767965.1 Pseudobdellovibrionaceae bacterium | reverse complement strand
TTCTTTAATTGTATTGTGCTTTATGTTCGGTATTTTATTAAATATCGAAATGTCTGAAAGAGCATAACAAATGAAAGTATTCATTGCGGGCGGTGGAACCGGTGGGCATATTTATCCAGCAATTTCAATTGCGGAATCTTTAAAAAAAATAAACCCAAATATTCATATCGAATTTGTTGGGACGGCAATGGGCCTTGAGTCCAAAATAATTCCTAAAGCGGGTTATAAATTAAATTTGATTCAGAGCGGAAAATTAAATTTTGAAGGAAATTTTTTAGAAAAAATAAAAACACTCATTAAACTTCCGGTAGGAATTTTACAGTCGATATTTTTAATATTAAAACATCGTCCTGATTTTGTTTTGGGCGTTGGCGGCTATGTGTCTGCGCCATTTGTTTTGGCCGCAGCGGTTCTTGGGCGTAAGACAGCTTTTTGGGAGCCGAATGCGCATCCTGGGATGGCAAATCGAATATTGTCTCTATTCGTAAATAGATCATATTTGGTTTTTAATGATACCGCAAAGTATTTACACTCTAAGGCTAATTTTGTTTTTGGAATGCCTCTGCGTACAGAGATGGAAGTCTTAGAGCCTATTAATAAAGATTCTAATAAATTTTTTATTCTGTGTTTTGGCGGCAGTCAAGGGTCTCGGTTTCTGAACGATCAGTTATCAGATTTCATTATAAGCTCACCTGAGCTTCATGAAAAAATCGAAGTTGTTCATCAAACAGGACCTAATGATTTTGATCGTATGAAAAAAAAATACAGCAAGATTAACTGTGTTCAAATTTTTGATTTTGTTTATAATATGCCTGAATATTATCAAAAAGCAGATCTGTTATTTTGTCGTGGCGGCGCTAGCACATTGGCAGAGGCCGCCGCATTTGGCGTAGTGCCGCTGGTGGTTCCATTGCCGGCAGCGGATAATCATCAACAAAAAAATGCAGAAAGCCTTGTCGCAGAAAATGCAGGATTTATGTGGCTTCAAAAAACTTTTAATGCAATAGATTTTAAAAATAAAATTATTACGCTTATAGAAAATAAAAATTTATTGACGACGATGTCTGAAAACTTAAAAAAACTATCGATAAAAAATGCCTCGAATAAAATAGCCGATGACATTGTAAAGGAAATTCAAAGATTATGAAATTAGAACATGCAAAATTTCATTTCATAGGAATTGGTGGCATCGGCATGTGTGGTTTGGCAGAACTACTTCATGATATTGGTGCCAGGGTTACTGGTTCTGATGCCAGTGAAAATACAAACACTGAACGGCTTAAAAACTTAGGGATAAAAATTTATAAAGGTCATGCTGCTGAAAACATTGGTGTAGCTGACGTTGTTGTTTACTCGAGTGCAATTCCGTTTACAAATCCAGAAATTAAAGAGGCCCGTGCACGCGATATTCCATTAATACCACGAGCAGAGGCGCTGGCCGAAATTATGCGTATTCGTCGTGGCATAGCCGTCGCAGGAACTCATGGTAAAACAACAACCACTAGTTTAATCTCGTCAATTTTTTTAGAAGCTAATCAGGACCCCACAATTGTAGTCGGTGGCAGGTTTGAACGAATTAAATCAACTGCACTTTTGGGAAAAGGTGAATGGCTAATTGCAGAAGCCGATGAAAGTGATGGAAGTTTTAATAAATTATCACCAGAAATTGCCGTGATCACAAATATTGATTCTGATCATTTGGATCATTATAAAACCTTTGAAAACCTAAAACGTGCTTTTTTTGAATTTTCACACCGAATTCCATTTTACGGAATGGTTATTGCGTGCGGCGATGATCTTATTGTCCGTGAAGTTTTTGAAAATTATCACAAACGAATTTTATTTTATGGATTTGATTCTAAAAATGATTTTATTATCACCGGTAAAAACGGTAAATACTCGGTTGAGCGTAAAGAACCTTTTAGTGAAAAATTAACTTTATTGGGTAAATTTCATTTACAAATGCCAGGAATTCATACGGCATTGAATGCAACTGCTGCAATAGCTGTTGCATTGGCCGCTGGAATTGATTTTGAAACTTGCGCAGCAGGACTGAATAAATTTGAAGGTGTTGATCGCAGATTTCAATTTAAGGGCGAAGTAGCAAGCATTAAAGTTTATGATGATTACGGTCATCACCCCACTGAGGTTCGTGCGACATTGCAAGCATTTCGCGAAAAGTTTCCAACAAATAGACTTGTTGTTTACTTTCAACCCCATAGGTATTCACGCACCGAGCATTGCTGGCAGGATTTTAAAAGCTGTTTTATTAATTGTGATATTTTGTTTTTAGGTGACATTTACGCGGCCGGCGAGCAACCTATAGCAGGTGTTGATTCAGAACATTTATTGAAAGAAATGAAACATGCTAAATCATTTCACAGTCCGAAATCAGATTCACAAGTTCAAATAATTTCAGACAGTTTAAAAGCAGATGATATTTTTATCACTTTAGGCGCCGGTGACGGTTGGAAGTTGGGTCTTGATGTCCTTAGTTATATCTCAAAACGTTAATTTGGCTGAATACACATCATGGCTGATCGGTGGCGCTGCAGAATATTTTTGTTTACCACAAACAATCGACGAATTGAAAGAAGCCATCGAATATTCAAAACGAAATCAATTAAAAATTACAATATTAGGCGGTGGCAGTAATGTTTTAATCTCTGATGCTGGCATTTTAGGTCTCACAATTTGCTTGCGCAAATTCAGTCAAACTACAATTAAAACTGCAAATGATAATTTGTATGTTGAAACATTATCTGGAACATCGAAGTCAGAACTATTAAAGATATTTTTAAAATATAAATCAACGCCAGCATTATTCTTAGCTGGCCTTCCTGGGGATGTCGGTGGTGGCGTTGTGATGAACGCTGGGGTAGCCGAAAATTTTGAACCTCGTGAATTTATGCAGCTTGTGGATTGGATCGAAGTCATTGATCTTGATTTAAAAATTCATAGACTACAAAAGTCAGATTTGAAAATTTCCTATCGTCATACAGATGGCTGGCAACCCTATATTATCACCAAGGTTGCCATCAGTTGGCCGATCGAGGGCGACAGTGGCCTGCTACAAAAAGTGAAAGATGCAAATTTGGCAAGGCTTTCAAAGCAACCCTTGGATTTGCCATCGTGCGGGTCTGTTTTTAAAAATCCAGAAGGTCATAAAGCAGCAAAATTAATTGATGACTGCGGCCTCAAAGGTTTTCAAATTGGTGATGCCCAAGCTTCAAAAAAGCATTCCAATTTTATTGTGAATTTAAATAAAGCCACTGCTACAGACACATGGTCTGTGATCAAGCATGTGCAAAAAACAGTTTTCGAACTAAAGCAAATTCAACTTTCAACGGAAGTTGTTCGCTTGGGTGAATGGTCTGATTTGTAAAAATGATCGTGGTGACAAAATAAGACCAAAAAATCTGGCACTTGAATTGCTTTTGGTTTCCTCTGTAAAACAATCAGCCGCCGTCAGTGGTCAACCCGTTAATTTAGACGGCCTGTACTTAGTTAAGTCTGATGCTACAAGCCCAACGCGAGCATTTGAATCATGCACATATTTACAAGTGAATATGGCTGTCATATGGAATCAGTTCCAGAAAAATGCATTCAAGTTCACCGATGTCCAGTCGGTGACCCAAGCAGTTGTGTAACAAATGAGGTCTGTACAGGACGAACGACAGAGCGAGTTTGTGGTATGGAAAGAGTCTCGCACAGTGGCAGTTATGAAGTTGAATATTATTCAACAGCCACAGAATCTATAGAAATAAATTTATTTATTAAATTTATCAAACCAGCCTGTAGCCAAAGCTTCTGCATCGGATGCTAAATCAGACAAACATTATAATTATGAAGGTGTATGCAGGTAATTGATAAGATAAAATTATACCATTCCCGTAATTTTACAAAATGTAATAAATGGTAAAACTCGACCGGATGCTGCTGTTCCATAATCTTTTTCCTTCATGTGGACCTGGTAAAATTCTGGGATCTGTGTTCGGTCTTTAAAATACTTAATATGCGGAGACAAATTTTTGTCTCCGGTTTTGCATTCAACTGCAAAAATGGGCTTTTTATTTTTCATAACAACAAAATCAATTTCGCGCCCGTCAGTATCACGCAAATAGCGAATTTCCATTGTGTGACCTTCGGTATCTTCGGTGTAGTGCATTCATCGAAAATAAAGGTTCTGGAAAACCTCCGAATTTCATCAATCGCACCAAGTCTGCAAGCGTTGGATTTTTTTTATATTCCGAGATTGAAAATGGATGCAGCTTGAAATATCTGTAGCGACCCAGAAGTGAATCGCCACCTTTTCTGAAATAATCCAACCGCGCAGAGCCCGTAACAATAATTTTATGATCTTCATGAAATTTGTCATAAATGCCTTTGATCAAATTACGCCATTTTTTATATTTATGAATTTCATCTAAAATGATAACATCTTCATTGAGCGGAATTTGATCTTTTAAGATTAAAGATTTATCACTGGCATTATCCCAATTTAAGTACTGCTTATTTTTGATAGATGCAGGATTCATGTATTGCAGGCTCATTGTCGTTTTTCCTGATTGCCTTGGACCCCCAATACAAAGTGACATTTTTTGCCATATTGCTAAATAGATACTCGTCCTTCTCTGTGCTACTGGAATTTACGCAGTTTAAAATTGGTTAGCATCTTGCTCTTAATTGAAATGATCAGTTATTTACTATTGTCGAATGACATTTTTCAAAAGGAGTATTTATGAAGTTCCTCTGCACGATTTTAAGTTTATTTTTGGCGCTGCAATTAAAAGCCGAAATAACATGTCATCAAGGCATGCAATTGTTTTTTAATAAAATGGCTCCGGCCACACAGGCCGTATCAGTGAGTGGTTTTTATACGAAGAAAAGTCAAATGACAGGTCAATATAAACCATGTGTTGTATCAGTCAAACTTGAATCCAATCGTTTGGCGCCACAGTGGACGCCAGCAACGTTTGACTCCAACAACGGTGATGGTGGCGGGCTGTGGCCATTTGGCTCTTATCCAACTGTAATTCCTGTTTCTGACGAATACAGATCTATTCACAGTTTTGAATGTACTGTCACAGCAGACGAAATATCAATGGCGCTTTCTTACAGAAATTTAAACGGTTGGTATGAAACTAGAAAATCAAAACTATCAATTTTAAAAAACAATGATGACACATTTGATTTCACTTTTCTGGACGGTGGAGGGAGCAGAGCAGCAGTTTGCCGTGGACAGTTGTCAGGAAAATAAATTTTGTGTGTATTAATTTAACAGTTTTTAACAAAGGAAAAAATATGAAAAAATTAATTATAACATCAATCGGTCTTTTAATGTCGGTTTCAGCAACTGCAGACACAATACAATGTCACTTTACAGAGCCGTTTGTACATACGACCTATGACATGAGTCAATTGACATTGACCTATGATATGTATGGCGTACCTAAAAATTTAATTAAAAGTGTTGCATTTCAAATTAAATCCGCAGGCGAGTTTCAGTTGGTTTCAAAAGAAGGTGAAGTTTTACAGACCCTAAAACTTAATAATGCCGGTTCAGATGGCATGAGTGATGATATTTTCCCCTTCGAAGTTAAGGACAACAATAAAATTATGACAGCAAATATGGGTATAGGTGGTTGTTCATCAGAAAAGTTGTCTGTTAAAAAAATTAATTAATGGTTATATAATATTTTGGTGACAGTGATATCCACCAGTATACTAACGATCAAAACGAAAGCATCAGGTTGCAATTAGATTTTGTTGCAACCTGCATAAAACATTTGTCTGATGGAACATTGATCAAAGGTTATTACAAGGCAGATATTCGACTGCGAAATTCAAAAACAGAAATGCAAGTTGGGGCCTACCTCAATCGCTAGTTAAATCAGTCGCCGTATCCCAAACTGGGACAAAAAACTAGACGAAGTAAATATATTTTTATGTATTGAAGCCTCCGATAAATTGATCAGAGGTATTTAATGAATCAAGCCACAAAAGTAATATGCGCAACTTTTTTAACAGTCTCAATTTTTTCATGTCAAAAATCTGAAACCAATGACTTACAAGATGCGCAAATTTGTTTAAATACGGCGGCCGCCAGCGAAGCGATGAATTGTGTGGCAAAAATTTCGTCAAGCACATCTGAAAATGCCTATAAACTTCGATGCTCTGCCGTTTTTATTTCGGAAGGTTTTGGAAGCCCCACAAGTTTTATTTCGGCGATGGATCAAATTAAAAATGGCGGTAATAATGCAGGATGTGCGGGTGCTTGCTCTGGATCTTTAGCTGCAATGAGCACGCTGAATTTTGGTATAGATTCGACGGCAATGACTTCGGCAAATTTAGCATTCGCTGAATGTTCAAATTCTGGTGTTTCTGTTTATAGTCAGATTTCTTCAATATTTAAAATTGGCACGTTACTGACCTTTACGGCGGGCAGTACAAATATTTCAAATATTGAGGCCGCAGCGGCGTCAATGTCAGGAGCTCAAGCGGAGACTGTCGGTCAAGTCGCCCAGGCCACCTATGCAACGACATGCCAAAATACAACAAATGTTTCTGATTCAACAAAACAATATTGCACAGAGCTTTCGACAGCAATTAATGGTGGTGCAACAACGGCAAAAATCGGCGAATGCTTACTAAAAAAAATGAGCAACCCTGCATTTGACTGTTCAACACTCTAAAAATTAAATCCAAGCTTAATCGCGCTAACACGGTTTTCAACATTCGTAGTTGCAGTTCCAACCTCTTCACCATAGGTGACCGTATCGATTTCAACGACACCTAATAATAATGTCAGGCCGGCAGTGAAATACATTTGATTCACTCCGGCGCGCACTTGAGTTTTAAACCAAGTGCCGGGCGAATAATCCAGCTCAAGACCAGCATGTGACGATTTTTTCACTGTTGTCTCGGGGTGTAATAGATTTTTTGCTTCAACAGTTGCTAATAATTTCAGTGCGCCCCAATTTGAAATTTCATAACCTGCACCGATGTCAATCACACGCGGATTTTTTTCTGGCGCAGTTGTAGATTCTTTGTTGATCAGTGTTGATTTTGAATAATTTGTGCTGATCAAATTTCTGATAACAGCGCTGATTGTCAGTGGATTATAAATCTCATTTTTTGTTTCTGGGACCGGTTCTATTTTTTTGACTTCAGCTGCTACAGGTTCAGCTGGTTTTTTTTCTTCGACCACAGGGGCGGTTATGGCAGCTTTAGGTACGGTGACATCTGTTGAAATTACAGTGGCCTGAATGGATCCGATTTTTGCGATTTCTTCAGACTGCGGATTTCTAAGAGCCTCTTCGGATTTTTTTTCTTCATCAGTTTTTAATTTCTCAACCGGAGCGGCTTCAATTTTTTGATCAGCCGTAGGTTCGATTTTTTTTATGATTGTTGTCTGTGTAAATTCAGGCGTCCATAAAAAACCAATTTCGGCATCAATATTAATACCTTCTTTAAAACGGTCCTTGCTGAAGACATCTGAATTTTGCCCAAGCTCCATGGCGCTGACGGATTGTTCGACGCTGTCACGATGAATAATTTTTGTCAAAACACCTGCAGAAATATTTGGCATGATTTCTTTACCGTAGCCATAAGCCAGTGTGGTATCTTTTTTAATATTTAAATCTAGCGCGGGACCCAGTTGGCGATTCACTGATAAATCAACAGATAAATCCACCGGAATTAAAGCCACCCCCCAGTTGGGTCTGACCCAAAAAAATTCCATAGCTTGAACACGGCCACCCAGCGGCTTTCCATAATATTTATCAAGAACATTTGATATGGCTGTAGCCTTTAGGTTTGGATCAGCGCCGGCACTTTTTTCGGCATCAGAAATTTCAGTCATGATTTTTGTTGTATTCGTTGAAATGCCTGCGCCAACCAAAGTATATTGAATTTCACCACGTTTTCTTTTCGCAAGTGTAGCTGGGTTATACAACAATGCTGTGTAATCATCAGCAACATTAGTAAAGGCATTGCCCATTCCCATGGCGCGCAAGGATTGGTATTGGTTATGAATTTTTGTACTGAGTGAATCTGCAGCGAGTACATTGAGTGATAAATTCAGTGTTATAAAATAGATCAAATAATTTTTCATTGTCATCCTTTTGCAC
>JAYVKY010000302.1:0-17704 GCA_043767965.1 Pseudobdellovibrionaceae bacterium | reverse complement strand
TTTATCAGATACTTTCGATATAAGCCCCTCACCGCTAGACAAACCTTTTATAACTCTTGTATTAAGCCATTCAGAATCAATGCTCTCAAATAAACTTTTAATCATGTTCAGTGATTGCCCTTTTCGACCCCTAGAGCTTTTTCCAACAAGCAAGACATACAAGTTGCAAAAATGTTTATCCGCAGCAGCTAAAAAGTGTGGATTGCGTCCAACACAATTACCATAGCAAGCCAACAGCTGAATCAGCAGCGACTCTTTATTTGATTCAACTAATGGATGAATTTGATCTATGACTTCTCCGATTAGACCAGTTTGATATTTTTCAAATTGTATCGATGTCATTTGCAGCCTCTTCCTTTCCTTTTATAATAAAAATGGGATGTGTAATTTCATTGTCATAATCAGTTTCGCTTAAAAAATATGCGCTTAATTTTCTTATCATCAGTGCGACCACGCACTGCCAATTTTGTATCTGCATTAGAATCAAGTTATCCTTCGGTAGAGTTGAAATTTGTGAATCTTTCAGTTTTTGCTCAGCACTAACTAAATTTTTTAAAAAACATCTACCTGTTAGAACCAGCTTTTCTTCTAATAAGTTAATTTTATAACTTTGGATTACTTGGTTTTTCATGCTATCTAAATTTTGCATTTACGGCCTAACATTTCGAATTTTTCATGTATCCATATATTCAATAAATTTTTAATTCCGCGAACCTGACCATTATGAAAAAAAACAGGTAACGCATAGAAAATTATCAAATAATATAGCTCATCTTCCTCGTTTAATTTTAGCATTTCTCGTATTTCAGCCTCGGAAATAGAATGGTTATCTATTAAATTTTTGTAGAAGTTATTTCCCACAGACATCTCTTTTCTGTGATTCGATCCATTGAATTAGATCTGCTTTTGAAAATCTTAGAGATGCGCCTATTTTAATATGAGGTATTCGCTTGTGAAAAACCTCGTTGTAGGTTCTGGAGGCCTTGAATTTTAAGAATTTAGATGCCTCTTTTAAGGTCAGCAAATCTGTTTCATTATTATCGTTGTGCTCTTTCATACTCTTTTCTCCTTTTCAATACACTTAATTGCATATCTGTTTTGCAGAATAGTTAATAATTTTGGCTTGTAAGCCATATTTTAGTATAGACAGTAAGTTGTGACTTAAATTTTAATATTGCAGGCTATACATGGAAATAATCGAAACTGAAAATGACTATTCCTTTGAAGAAAAAGTACAAAAGTTATCTGTAAAAATTTTGAATACTGTATTTACGGAAGAAAAACTAAAATATCTTCTTTTCCTATCAAGGCGATGCTCAGAAGAAAAACTTAAAGTCTCAAAAAATGATTTTATTAAATTTAGTACCAGTTTAAACGTTGCTAAATTAAAAATTGAATCTGCGTTGAAAACAAAAACATATCTGCAATTTAGCTCTATATCTGATTCGGACGAAAATAACTTAGCTATTATCATAAAACGACTTGATTTTTATATTTCAAAAATACCAAAAACGCACAAGTCTGGATCTTGGAAAAATTATCAATACTACCTGTTGCTTAATTTTCTATATTTGCAAATACAAAAAATTAAAATTCAAAATTTGCGTATTGATAAAAAAGACTTATTTATTGATGGGAGATTGATAATTAAATTGCGAAATCCAAAGAGTCAAACTGTTGAATTGACCAAAGACAGGCTGCTGATTTTGCTAATGTTAGTAAATCAAACGAATATTAGCGAAAGAGATTTGCAAGAAAGAATTTACTCGGAATTTAAAAGAATAAACTTTGTAGATGTAGGCACATTAGAATATCAAACTAAAAAATCCTTCACGGTGTATAAGAAAAACTTAGATGACAACACCTTACCTTCGCAAAAAGGAATTTAATGTTTTGATCAATCGACGCGCTATTTATTAAAATTTACAGCTGACCGTTGTCTCGCATTTCCTGAACTTTTATCATTGCACTTTTCATTTTCTTAACCCATTCAGACTCAGCATCAATCTGCGGCTTTTCCCAAAACATACCTAGCAGTTTGCCCAGCATAAATATGGCTTTTAGTGAATCTTGAGGCGACACGTCTGGATAAGAATTTGGATCATCACGATAAGCCAGCTTCTTAAGTTCAGAAATGATCCGCTGTCTTTCAAAAATATAGTTTTCTTCAGCTTTTGATAGCTCAGCCTGAATTACTGCTCTGATCTCAGGTTTTCTGAGGTTCTCGGATGCCATCGAGTAGGCCGATTTTTCAGAGTATCCAGCAGCAATAGCCGACCTTGTGCCGTTGAAATCAATTAAGTATTCCTTACAAAATTTTTTTTGCTTTCCGCTCAGAGCTGGCATTATTTACAGAGTACCGCACTTTCTCGATTTCGACAATAAGCACTCTAACAACAACTAAAATAGTAAACAGATCAAAGTCTAGAATTTTTATTTGATGTGCGCTCGAAGGTCAGTCCAAATCGTAATAGCTAACTTCTCGTTCAATCTATTTTGTGAATCAAATTCTAACGGAACCACAAGCCAACCAGCAAAAAAAAGACCGTCTGTTTGTAATTCATCTTCATCTGCCTCAATGAATTTTAGCTGATCACTTGCCTGACTAGTAAAAGTATTAAGTTTTGATTTATGAAAATGTAGCTGCTCTTTGCTATAAGCCCAAATCCAAATGCAATCCGCTTCAAAGAAGTAGCAAATATCGTTGATGACAGGAGCAGGTTCAAGTCGTGAGTTTAGTAAAAGATCAGCTCCTCGTTTTTCAGGATTGATTCTAATAGTATATTCAGTTTTAACTTTTGTTGTTTTCCAACCGCAATCTTTTATTAACTGGCTGTAATACATCAAAAAATGATGTTCCGACTCTGAGTCATTTTCGTAAATGCTACCTTTGTACTTTTCAAATGACCTGCTCTTGAGTCCTTTTGAGTGCAAAGCTACTTTAAAGTCAGAGATCAATTTTCGTTGCGTCTCATTTCCGCTTTTAGCTTCATTAAAAATGGCCTCAAAATCAATCCATTTAAAATGACTTCTTGTTTGCGGCCTAATGTAGTTTTTTATATTCAAAGCCTGATCATTAAAAATCATTTCATGCTTGCTGATTAAAAGTAAAAGGCTTTTGTTTGGTATCGTTTCAATATGTCGCAAAATTTGCTTTTGATCAGGATGTGCATCAACCTTCACTTCGATATATAATTGCTGTTCAGTTGTTGTTTCGATCAGTATATCAGGTCTAGAAATAGCATCGTCAGATATGTAATCGTACCCAATAAATTGAGCTTTAACAAAATGACCTACGTCGGACCTTTCTAGCTGCGCTAGTTCGACAATCTTATTTAAAAACGCATCGCCAACTTCTCTTGGACAACTATTTAGTAAATAGCAAAACCCTGCTGAAATTTGATCCTCTGCTGTATTTCTATTTGGAATAAATATGTTCATCTACAGTCTTTCAATTTTTAGTAAAACATTTCTTACCCAAAATGGAAGAAATCTGGCTTAGGTTATCACTTTCAAGCATTTGCTTAGCAGACCAGTGCTGCACCAATTTTACAGAAAAACCGTTATCACCTTTAATAATCACCCAAAGCCCTTCGACGCTGATAAGGCTAATGCCTTTTGCATTAACTAAGTTTGCATATGAAATTACTTGCCCGAGATCTTTTTGAAGCTGGTCGTTGTTTTTAATACTGTGTTTGGCCTCCCAAACCCAGTCAGCACTGACTAACTTCGATGCTTTGTCTTTTCGTACATTGATCAAATAATCAGGTATTGCTTTTTCGCTTCTTCCGACTTGAAGTTTCGGCTGTCTTTCCCAATCGGAAAATTCAAAACCTAATCGCTGCAAAAGTGGTTCAAGTAAATAAATTTCAACGTCTTTCTCATTTTGTATTCGACTGTCAGTGATCACTAAATCTTCAAGTTTCGGTAATTGATTTATTTTATTTCCTTTTTGTTCAAGCATCAAAAGCAGTCGGTCATAATAGCTTTTTTGAATCTGACGGCCATTGATCCCTTGCATAGTGGCTTTAACTAAAGGCATTTGCGACATCACAGAATCATTTTTTAAATCAGATATTTTAAGTGGAAACTTGAGCCGCTGACAATGCCCCATCCAAACCGTGCTGTAATATGATCTAAAAGGCTCAATCACTGCTGGCCGCACTGCGCGCCAAATTGAATGAATTTCGCTTCTTGGCGCTAGAACATACATAACAATGATGTCGCCGACTTCAGTGTCTTTATTACAAGTCCAAAACGTCATTGATTTATCTTTAGCATTATCAAGATAGTTGCTATCGCCGTTTGTTGTTCCTCCGCCGACAAACCAAGCTCTTCGTGGTTTTGGTAAACTGACCTCCGAAGTAGTTTTTAAATCAATCACTTCGCCAGCAAAGCCGTATAAGAAAACTGGTAAGTGTTCGGTCAAGAAACCTAATTTTTCCCAATAATCACTTAGCGATTTGCACAGCTCAAGATAGTAAAAAAAGCGTGAGTCATAATCGCTTTTCGATGGCACTGGAGGCAAAAAAATTCCAAACTCATTAAAGATTTTTTCTAACGCATAAAAATTAGGATAAAAGTAATATGGAAAAAAGTATTTTGGATGCAAACAATATAGCGCCACTGAAAGCCTTGATATATCGTCCACATAAAATAGCTCTTCGGATTCATCTTCCGATTTAAGCTCACTAACTTTATTAAAATAATTTATAGATTCAATGTGATTAAGAACTTTATCAGGAATATGGCCTTGATCTACAGCTCGCAATAAATCTTTGATTGCGTTCGACACAAGCTGAATTTCTTCATTAACATCGATTCGATTATCTGCAAAATTTGTATGTGCTCCCCAATGCATAATAAGTTTTTTCAACTCATCATCTTTACGGTCATGCGACTGTTTTAAATTAGAAAAGAATTTGATCCATGCTTGACCCTTTGATGATTCAAGATATGAACTCCAAACTAAGGCATTGAATTGCATGGGCAGCCCCTTAGTCTTTTTTTCTAGGGACTAGGCGCTGAATTGTTATCTTTGCATAACCATCAAATAAAGCCCCACCGTCATCAAAGACTTCAGTGATTGAAGGTAATTGGTTTTTTGAAACCGCTTCTTCTTCGCCTGTTAGCAAAAATGAAAAACTCACGCCAAGCTCTTTAGCCAGCTTTTTGACTGCCAGATAGTTTTCGGGCGTAGAACCCGATTGCCAGTCATTAACCGTCGATGGGCTAACGCCAGCTATCTTAGCGACTTCACGCATGGTTAGGCCACGCTCTTTCATAAGAGCCTTTAATATCTTTGCAAATGGGGTTATAGTTGCCCTTTTTGGTTTCTTCATCGGTTGCCTTTATTCAGACAGCATCGGGCATTACCTTGGTACTGTTTAGCAAAAACCGATATAACGAACATGTTCGAATAATCGTACAAAAATATAGAAAAACTAGACATATGTTAAGGATACAATATGTATAACAATTTGTATTGCAATGTGTAAAATATACATGAATACTGTCTTAATATGAGCAATAATCTTAAAAAAGAACTACTTAAAGCAAAACAAAATAAACAAACAACTCAGCTAGTTGCAATTCGATTACCTAAAGATCTTCACGATAAGATTCTTAAGTTATCCAAAGAAACTGGGCAATCTAAATCACAAGTAATTGTATATGCTCTTAAAGAAGTATTTAGCTAACGTGTTATAAATTTTAATTTGAAGGGTTGTTATGAATTGGTTCAATGGTTTTTTTATAAGATTATTTTCTTTTCATTTATTTGTTTTAACTGTGTTAGTCATTTTTATCATCGTCGTAGTGGCCAGATTTACAAATCTTTTCGAAAATCAATATATTAAAGAGTTTTTAACAGAGGCAATTTCAGTAAAATCTTTTGCTGAAATTTTTAGAGAACTAGTAGCGCTTGCTATATTAGTATTTGTTTTTGAAAACGCTTTTCATGCAAATGATAAACGGCAAGAAGTACTTTTGAAGCTAAGTTTTGAATTAGAAGAAAGCTCAAATTTTATGAAAGCAGGATTCATGGAATTATCAAAAAGCAAAGATTTCGGTGCAACATGGTACAGCTATTTCAATCCAACAGTCGAAAGAGTATTGCGAACAGAAGATATTATTAAAAAACAAAATTTCAGTTATCTATGGACATCAAAATATAATGAGCTTCTCGATATTGCAAAAACCCTGCACCCTATAAAACTTTCAACGAATAATGGCGAAACTAAAAATTCTAATACTGAACGAGCTTACGAGGGTTTCTTAAAAAAGATCGATGAGTATAGATTAGAGCTAGTGGATAAAGTCGTTGATTGAATAAATTTCAAATTAGCGCTTTTATTGACCATATTATTTTTTGATTCATCCATTACTATATCGTGTCATTAAATTAGCAATCCTTGAGCTTTATTTAAAATCGCCTGTCAGAGGTGCGGGTTAGATTCGGGTTAAAATTTCGTAATACCTTGTAAAATTTGGTAACAATGTTTTTTCAATTTTTTATAATTGAACTGAGTTAAGACTTCGATATTTAAATAAATTTAGCAATGTGCCGTAATCCATAATAATCTGTAAAAATGCCAATCATTTGTTCAAAGTGAATCCTGTACTCCCTACCATTTTGCAAGCTGTTCGAACCAGCGTCATAAAAAAAGTTCGCATTCAGATTCAATTCAGACGGTTTTAAAAATAAAAATTCAGAAGTCTTCGGGTTCCCGTGAAAAACAGGGAGCGCCGTACTTTGCCT
Organism: Pseudobdellovibrionaceae bacterium; assembly: GCA_043767965.1. Lineage (GTDB taxonomy): Bacteria > Bdellovibrionota > Bdellovibrionia > Bdellovibrionales > Bdellovibrionaceae > Pseudobdellovibrio. The sequence goes on along the minus strand of JAYVKY010000302.1, from coordinate 10,944 downwards.
TTTTTCTGTGATAACACTATTTACCCCAAAATTCGAGCTCGCTAAAACCGGTAACGGGCGGGAGCCCGCAATCGCGAGCTCCCGTTTGTAATGTTTTTCTCCGACGAAGAAATAAATTTCAATTTCTTCGGTTTTCACAATAATTTTGTCGACCACTTTCTGAATGATCGAGGTTTTAACCACGGGGTCTGATTCATTTTCTAAAAGTTCCTGAATCACAACCCGAAATGAATTAAAATCAGTCATCCCGACGGCCACACTGTCAGTGGTTGATTTGTCTCTCAGGGAATGAATCGATTTTTCAAGATCGTTTTTTTGATGCGACAACTTTTCCATCTGATCGAACACATGTTTTGCGTTGACTGACTTTGGCAACAGCCCCAATCGTTCGGTCAGCGCATCCAGCTGCATATTGATTTCATAGACCTTGTTTTGTTTCCGGTCGATTTCATGCTTCGGCGTATGCAATTCACTTTGCGCATGGGCTTCAAGTAAAATTTCAGTGAAAAATTCTGGTACCAGCAAAAAATCTTTCACCGCACCCCAAACAATAGGCTCCAGTTTTTGCGCCAACACCCTTTGTGGATTACAGCGCGTGCCTTTGTCATTTATGACACCTTCGATTTTTGCTTTCCACGCATGATCGTAATAAGCAATTTTTCCGCCGTTCCCGTGTGCCGATTTCCCAGAAAGTCTGTGGCCACAATCACAATAAAGCATCCCAGATAATAAATACGGCCACCGAAGTGGCGATGATTTTTTTCTATTACGATTTGCTTTTAATATTTCACCAACTCGCGTAAAAATGTCTTCGTTGATGATTGGTTCCCACTGGGCTTTGACTTCAAATTCTTTGTCATTTTCAACATACACACGCACACCAATGTATACCTTGTTGGTCAGCATTTTATACAGACTCTCAAGCATGATGTAACCCACGCGCGCCTTTCCGCCGCCTTCTTTTCTGCGCGTTAATTGAATTTTTTTGGCGTTTAAGGCTTTCGTGGCCGATGCCAATGTTCCCTCACTTAAAAACATTTTAAAAATGTCACGTACCACCTCCGCCTCAGCTGGGATAACTTCAAGTTTTCCATCGTGATTTCCGCTGACTCTGTACCCCAGCGGCACGCTGCCGCCGTTATACAATCCACGCTTTGCTCGACTTAAGAAATTGGCAGATATTCGTTCGCCGATTTGTTTTCGCTCAAATTGTGCAAGGTTTGCCATTAAATACATTGAAAAACTGCCGACCGCCGTTGATGAATCAAACTGGTCTTTCAGTGAATAAATTTTGCAATCCAGTTCATCCAACATTTCAACCAAATTTGCAAAATCCCTGATAGATCTGGTAAGCCTTGAAAGTTCCGTAATTAAAATCATATCGATTTTTTTACTTCGAACATCGTCCATCATTTTCTGAAACGCTGGGCGATTTGTGTCTTTGGCAGAAATTCCGGCGTCACAGTAAAATTCTTGGATCTGACCAAAACTTTCAAAACTGTTTTTTAGGTTCACAAATTCCCGAAGCCTGTGTTCCTGTGATTTAATCGATCCTTCGGGATTTTCGGCCTGTTCCTCGGTACTGACACGGACATAAATTCCGATGCTGTAGCCATTTTTAGACACAATGCTATTTTTTTGTTTAAATTTTTTCTCATAATTAACTGCCTTTCTTTAAAACGATTTGGTTTTGGATAAAGTCATAAGCTTTATCCGTTCCCGTTAAAGAAGGTTCAGTCGAAGAAGATAAGTCTGTGTTTTTTAATACACTGACTTGCTGGCAGATTCTTTTATATAAAATCTCGCCCACTTCTGCAAGCAATTGTTCCATGCGTGCGTCGCTGACCTTGGTTTGATTGATTTTTAAATCCTGCGGTTACCATTTTTGTTTTTTAGCCAATTTGACCTGCTTTATATAGTTAAACCCAATTAAAATAAATTCCGTTAAAAATTTAATACGGATTTGAAACATTCTGAGCGCTCAAGATTTCTTGATTTTCACCATCACCCAAATCAGCCGCAGTTAAATCTTTTTGATCAGACGACGCATTACTTGGATCAGTCGAATTTAATTCACCAGCGGCAACGTCAGATGCCACAGAAGCTGTGTCAGTTGCGGGTAACAAGGGGATGTCAGGCATCGGCGCCACCGCTGGCTTGTCTAAAGCATGACTGAGTTTTCGATCCATGTGGTTTAAACTATCTTTGGTGTCGGACTTAATTTCTTCAATTTGAATATTTACCTGGTTTGTAAATTCCCCAATCGTATAATCCAAATAGGCTTTTAAATCGGTTCCGCGTTTGACCATTTTATAATATTTGTAGCTAAAATAAATAGCCGCAAAAATTAAACCCGCAGCCACAGCTATTAACCCCAACATGATCAATGTTGTAAACAGCATCATAAATACTGAACCCAGCATTCCGGTCATGGCATCAAACGTGCGCCCGATCTGAATAAATAGTTTCTCTAAAGACTCCAGCACGACTGCAATGATGATTATAAATACCAGAATGCCACCGCCGTACATTGCTGCATTGTTGTTATTATCGTTATTCATATATAAAATATCCCTTCATAATTAATTGTATAACTAATTGCCTATACCCCTTAACCCGTAGGGTGTTAAAGAATTTCATTTGTATCCGCCTTGACTGAAGTTATTGATTTCTGTGGGCTTTTATACTTTGAGAAAAAAATATCAGACATCGATTTTTGGCCAAGCATTGCAGACGGTTTGCCTAGGCTTTGCATAATGTTTTCATGGATTTTTCTGATCGTGTGACCCACATATTTTCCCCGATAAACTTTTGCAGACCAAATATCTTTTTTGAAATCATCGAGCAGAATAAATGAAATTCGAATTTTTGAAAAGTGAGACCGCTCGTCCATCAACGATTGAATGCGTCCTGCGATCCAATCATTTCTGACCAACCAAAAAACTACAGATACCTGATTATTTAATTTTCCGTAATAACTGCTGGTCTGTGTATAGCGTTCCATATCTTTTAAATTCAGATCCACCTCGTACCCGATATATGTTTCTTTCAGCTCGTGTTTTAGCATTGTGATCCCGTCAGGCACGTGCCCCTCATCGCTTGTAAAATTTTCTGGGAAATTACTTTTACGTAACGACGCCAGCATCTGTTCTGTGAAAAATGTTTTTGGCCAGTTACTGGTCCACAGATCACCCAGTTGCAAACAGGTCGCAAAATAATCGTGTGCCGGGGCATGGGGTTTAAAACGGTATTCAACAATGTCGTCCCGGTCCATTAACACGACCTCAAACCCATTCTGGGTCAGCGTCCAGACCTCTTGATTCAGATTTTTTCCGCATGGTAAAATCTGAATATATTTTTCCCGCTCAAGCTGTTTAATGGCCTTATATCCCCACCAGTGGGTTTGAACGGGGTACCCAATAAATTTCAGCATCTGTGTGCTTGCGACTTTCCAGGTCCACAGAAAATTTAATACAGAAATATCGCCTGAGCTTAATTTTCTGTTGGATGTGCGTTTAAACTTCCGCTTTACGAAATAGCGTAGCCTCGAAATACTTCGACTCATGAAAAACTCCTTTGAAGTTTTTGTGTTTAAAAATTTGAAAACATTTTTGTGACTGCTAAAACCTTTAAAACTGCTAAATAAATATATGGTGCAAGTTTTAAAAGTTCAGAAATTCTTCGCAAATACGAAGAATAATAAAATGACGACTGGCTTACGCAAGATCCCTGCGGCCAGAATCGTTAATCGGAGCTATTTGAATTTATATTGTCTGATCGCCAGTCAGATCTCCAGTTTTTGGCAAAACACGTCCTTTCTTAATTAAAATTTTAAGTTGAAAAATAAATTTTGAATAAATAAAACTGGCTTTTAAGCCTGCGGCCTAAAGCGAAGTTTTTAACCTAATTTAATTGTTAATTATAATATATGAGACTTGGGCTTGGTTTTTTTAAATTTTGGATAAACCACTGCTTAATGTAAGAATTAATGACTTTTTTTATGAATTGCAAAATTAAAAAATGAATTTGTAAAACTTATATGATTTTTTTGATAATTAAAATTTAGCCCCTCATATATGGCGGGCGTAAAGGATTTTCCCGCGAAGTTCCCGTTTAAGCTGTCGTTGTGCGTTTGTTTTGATTTGGATTATTTTTCGTAAAAAATAATTTTTTATGATTTTAATTGATCAATATAGCTGACCTTGATTTACAAATAAAAAAAGCCTGCGGTTTTAATGCAGGCTTTCGTGTTGATGGTTTGAATTTTAGGAAGGGGTTAAATCTTGGAAATATTTGTAGTTAATTCTGATATTAGGGATTGTGAGTGATTATTACATTAAGATCAAAGCACTTAAAGTTACATACAGTTTCTTTTGGGATTTTCACGTTGGCAAGATTGTTTTCTAAAAATGCCCCAGACATAATCATGCTTACAGAATCAGGAATGATCACGCTAGTAAGCTTGTTATCAGCGAATGCATAGCCTTCGATTATAGATAAAGAATTGGGAAGTATCACACTGGTTAGTTTGTTACTAGAAAATGCAGCACCACCAATACTAATAACAGAATCAGGGATATTTACGCTTGTAAGATCGTTATTACGAAATGCAGATTCACCAATACGAATTACAGAATCAGGAATTACTACACTGGTTAGCTGGTTTGTAGAGAATGCCCAGTCACCGATTTTGGTTACAGAATTAGGAATAATCACACTTGTAAGCTGGTTATCAGCGAATGCAGCTGTACCAATTTCAGTTACAGTTACAGTTACAGAATTAAGAATGATCACACTTGTAAGCTTGTTAACAGAAAATGCATTCTCACCAATTATTGTTACTGAATTAGGTATGATTATGCTGGTAAGATGGTTTCGATAGAATGCCATACCCTTAATTGTTGTTACTGAATTAGGTATGATTACGCTGGTAAGATCGTTTCCATAGAAAGCCATGACACCAATTGTAGTTACTGAATCAGGAATTTGTACGCTTGTAAGTCCTTTTAAATAAAATGCCCTGTAATCTATTGTTGTAATGGTAAAACCTGAAATATTTTTTGGAATTATTATATCTCTATCATTACAGACATAGCCATAGAGAGTTTGACCTGCAGTTTGAAAACAATTGTCAGGCGTTGGCTTACTTTCAGCTGCATAAAGTGTGCTAGAGATAGCGAATAGTAATAATGTTATTTTGAATAATTTCATACATAGCTCCTTAGTCTTTAAATAGAACAGTTTTAATTTTGAAGCAATTTATCAGATTTTGGAATGATTCGATAGCAGTTTAGTTTCCTTAAGCTGATTTTTAATTTTTTTGAAAAAAGGGAGTGATCGCCTAAAGTATAAACGGTCCTAAAAGCAATCTTTTTAAAATTAATCAGATCGTTTTAAATGGGACCTTGTGCTCAAAACTGTTCAGGCGGTCATTAATCGCAAGCCTTTTAATATTTTCTTAACAATGAATTGTCGCAGTCCTCAGATCGAATATATAGACAATCCAAAAGGCTCTGTGATTTTAGTGCGATTGGGCGGCCATAGACATTGGGATTTGGTGTTGAATACATGTAAAGTGTGGCAAAAAATATTGCCACACTTTATTGCAAAAAATATTGCCACAGCTAGTTTATTGTTTTAAACAGAAATCATGGAAATGCAGTTACCTGATAAAGCTGTTGGCGCTACAGATTTTCGCATCTGGCTTCAAATACAGTTCACTGAACGATGTAAGCGAAACTCAAAATATTCACTTCGCGCATTTTCAATGCTATTAAACTCAGATGCCTCAAGTATTTCTCAGATATTTTCTGGCAAAAGACAGGCTTCTACTAAGGTGATTTCTAAAATTTGTCAAATTCTAGGAGCAAGCCCACATTTGCAAAAAAACTTCATCAAAAAATCAAAAGCAAAATTCAAAAAATCAAATACAGTTACCGAAGTTAAAGAATTAACTTATGAATTACTTGCTGCGGATGCTTTTTCTGTTGTTTCTGATTGGTATCACTTCGCAATTTTGGAATTGATTAATGTACATGATTTTAATCAAAGCCCCTCGTGGTGTGCTCGAACACTTGGTATTTCAACTGTGGAAGCACAAATGGCGATTGAAAGATTGGTGCGCTTGGGACTTTTACGATTTGAGACGCAAAAGCTTGTCCGTACAAATAAGCTTATTACTAACTTTCATCCCGGAATGACTTCGTCAGCACACAAGAATTTGCAGCGGCAGATTCTACAAATGGCTATTGATGCAATCGATACGGTGAGTGCTGAAGAAAAAGATATTACCGCAATGACAATGGCAATCGATGTTCGAAAAATTCCCGAAGCAAAAAAACTGATCGCAAAGTTTCGTCGAGATCTATCTTCTTATTTGGAAGACGGAAAGCAGACGCAGGTCTATCAACTCGCAGTTCAATTATACCCAATTTCAAAAAATAAACATGAGGAGAAAAAGAAATGAATGCAAAAAATATATTAAGATTTGCAGGATTCGTATTCGTTTTAAACTTTACTGACGGGGCGTTGGCAAAAGTAGGGACTGAAAGCGGCGGCGGCGGGCCAGGAATTTTCTGTCCGACTCCGGTCATCAACCAGCCACCTGTACAGTTGTTAGATATTTATGAAGGGCGAAATGCAGACTCACCCTTATTGATTCCAGAAAATACAGAGCCCTATGAGTTGCAACTGCAAAATATTATAAAACGTTTCGGATTTGATCTTGTACTGCAGAATGAATTTAAAAAAAACCTAGCAGTAATTCAGAGATCAGCAAAATTCCTACCAGCAGGAGTGGGTATTAATGCACCAAGCGATATTGGCGTTGACGATGCCGTATTGCTACCGACAGGCTGTAGTCTTGCTTCTATTGGTTACTATGGTTCAGATGGAACTCTTAAAATTTCTTCCGACGCATTCAACCAAATGAGTGAAACTCAAAAGGCTGCATTCTGGTCACATGAAACTCTATATAAAATTATCCGAGATAATCGCAATGAAAAAGATGTAAGACCGATTACTTCAAAGAGCACGCGCGTTTTAGTAGCTTATTTATTTTCACAAAATCCAGAATGGCAACAGCTTTATTACTTAAGCAACGAGTGTTGGCGTAATCACTTATATCCCTATGATCAGCTTGGCGAATACTGGGAAGGAACATATGGAACACCCTACCGTCGAGGTATCGAGGAGTATCATCAAAATTATAATTTAAAAATTAAAGCGAATGACTTACTTCAATTTTCACTGCAACTTAAATCGTATAATTCGAGTTCGCCGACGGGTACCCCTGAAGGACTTATTCAGTGTTGGGATTTAAATACTCAAAAAGCAAAAGATCTTGCAGTCCAAGAAACACGTTCAATAAATTATTCATTTCCAACTGTAGATTATTATTTAAAGATACCGTCTGATTGTAACTTTTTACAATTTAATGCACTTGTTAATCCACTTGCAAACTCAAAAGGATATTATAGTTTTTCAATTAATATTGGAAAGACGGGCTACTATGCTCCAATATTTGATCGTGAACGAACGTTTTACCAAGAACGTTTTTCCAGTGGCATACAGCGGAGCGGGCAAGAGTTTGTAGTAAGAATTCCAATTTATTGAAAATGCATATGAAAAACTATCATTTAACATTATTGCTTAATATTTTTTTAACTGCTTGTGCTTCAATTACAATTGATGATTGCAAAAATTCCAACTGGTACGATCTTGGATATAAGACGGGTTTAAGTGATATTCAAGCAAAGCCAATCTCTGAATTTAAAAAAGAATGTCCTCAATACAATATAACCATTAATGAGGTCACATTTCGGGAAGGCTTTGATAAGGGGTTATTGCAATATTGCACAGAATCTCATTTTTATTTTGAAGGTGAAATGGGTTGGCCAGTTAAACTCGAAAATTGTGCTAATGTGAATAAAGAAAATCTTTCAAAGGCTTTTGACAACGGACGCGTTCATTTAAACACAAAAAATCAAGTTCACTATTTGGGAAAACGTATCGAGACCATTAATAATGATAAGTCTTTTGTTGCCGATTTAGGTAAAGTAAAACAGCTATTCGGTGGGGATTCCCGAGATAAACCAGAGCAGGATGAACTAATTCGTCTTAAATCAAAATTAGTCCAGCTAGAAAAAGATGCACCAGATTCCAAGGAATATTGTGAGTATGAAAAAAAACGAATCGATCTAGTTAAAACCATTCTCCCGTCAAGTTTAATAAGTTTATCTGATAATTTTCAGAACACTCTTTCAGGATGTTCTCGTTTAATTAGATAAGTGTAAAAGGTATACGACCCATAACCCCTTCCTAAAGTTCACCCATACCATCAACAAGGTTCAGTCTAAAAAACTGAGCCTTTATTTTTTTCTGATTAACCAGCTTTCATTTTTCGTTCTAAAATTTCAAGTCTGGCTTCGATGTTTGGCTTTTTCATCAATGTGCGCAGATTCATATTAATAAATGTTTGATAAGGTACGCCCAGTTTTGCGGCCTCGGCTTGTAGCCAATTCATAATATCGGAATCCAGGCGAATACTAGTTTGAATTTTTGTGTCTTTTTCTTTTAACACAGCGGATTTTCGAACTTTGCCTTTTGAAAAATCATATTCTTTTTTCATATTGATTGGACTCCTTTTTTGTCGCTTTGCGGGCGGATATAATTCTGATTTTGTCTTCGTCTTTGTAGGCATAAACAACTGTCAAAAGCCTGGTTAATTTAGAAAATCCAATAATAATGAATCTGGCTTCTGCGTGTGATCTGTCTTCGATTTCAATACTGGCTTCGGCAAATAAAACGGACTGGGCTTCTTCAAACGAAATTCCGTGTTTTTTAAAATTTGCTTCGGCTTTACGTAGGTCCCATTCAACGATCATTAATACCTCTAAATACAATGTAACCCATTGTATTTAATTTGTCAAGACTGGCCCGTAAGTCATTATTTCCTATGATGATTTGCAGTCAGTTCCCGTGTATATTTCGAATACGACATGATGCCGTGCTGTGATTTCTGGGCGGCCTTACCCATTATAACCAACGTGCAGAATTTCAATTGTCCAGCAAAAGCCAATAAAAACCCCAGTTTTAAAATGAACGATACGAATTTCACAGCACCCATAAAAATACCCCTCAGCCCAAAGGCCTAAATTTTTGTGCTGCCGCAGATATCGTCGCACGCCTGATTTTATACATGCGTGCAATTTTAAGCTGCGTCAGGCCATCCACCCAGTAAAGTTTTGTCAGCTGTTCTGGGTTTATAATTGTTTTCTTCCACTGAACCCGGTAAATTCTTTTTATAGATAACGGGGTTGGTTTGAATACAATAGCCTCGGGCCTACCAATACTTTATAACCCAGCGTAACTGCTGGGTTATTTATTTCTGAAACACTTTAACAGCGAATTACAGCGACTTTTCTTTCGTGTAGGTATTCTTATAATAATTTTGCAGCAATGAATCTTGTGGTTTTGCATAGACCTGAGCAATCTCCATCGAGCTTACGCCAAGCACAGCCTGCACCATAGCAACGCTACCTGTTTTATTATAAATATCCGTGGCTCCACCTTTTCGCAGTATGTGCGTTGACCTGAATGGCAGGCCTGCAGCCTTCATAGCCTTATCGTATTCATGCTGAATTTGTCTGTAGGTTAAGTAATGGCCATCAATTGTGAACATACCTTCGCAAGAATTATCGCAGCCTGAAATAAGCTGTCTAATTAATTTTGCAGCTTCACCATGTAATACACCGGATTTTGTACCTATTACTTTTGAGTTTTTAAAATTATCTTCAACTTTAGGAAGCGCATTTTTATGTCGTTCCCATTTAAGTGACCTTTGAATAATGAAAACATTGTCTTCTGATTCATTTCTTAAAGTAAAATCCTTTTTAGACACACCGGCGGCTTCACTAATTCGTAGCGCATGATAAAACTGAAAAGTTGCAAGAGCCGCATAGACCAAACCATGATTAGTTTTAAACAGCTCATCACGAAACTTCAAAAACTCATTTTCTGTGATGACATTGTTTTTAACAATTTTCTCTTTTACAAAAGCAGAATCATGATGCCGCTTCTTAATGGGCAATTCATAGGGCTCATCAAGATGTTCTTTGTAAAAAGATAAAACTGTTTTTAATGCATCAACCTCTTTATCAAACGATGTTCTAGTACTTCGGGCAGGCCTTTGCTTTAAATGAATAATCCAATTATCAATACACAGTGGTGTGATTTGGTTTACTGTTAAATTTAAAAGCTGTCCAAAGTGCTGAGTTTTATTTTCATAATAGATTTGGCTACCTTTTCTGATTTTAGAATAATGGTTTTCTTTCCATTGATTTAAAATCTCTGCAAGTTTAGGTGAGCTGTCTGTATTATTGACTACGGCAAAATTATATAGCCATGCTTTGGCAACTTTTAAATCCGGGAATGTTTTTTTGTCTTCTTTTTTTTCAAGGCCCTTTTTTCGTGCTTCAAAATAATTAAATCTATACTCATTTATTGAAACATCCCATTGCCAGCACTTTGAAATACCTTTTTCCACTTTTGAGTAGACCCTATCCTTTCCTTGATAGAGTTTTGGATTAAATATTGTTTTATTTTTCATACGGCGCTCTCCTGTTCAAGGGCGGCCATGACGTCGTAAAATCTAAAACGCACAGATTTACCAATTTTTAAATATGGAATTTTTCTAAGCTTCATTAATTTATTAATATTGCTTATCGAATATTTTAGCTTTTCAGCCAGAGTATTTTTTGTTTCCAAATTTTGGTCTATTTTATTTTCAAAGAGCGGAGCTGCAGCAGTAGCCAAGTATGGGTTTAAATTCAATTGATTTTTCATTTTAGACACCTCCTTTCGCCACAATTGAGCATTTAAACTTCACATTAAATCGCTTAGCTTCCTTATTTTGAACACGACCTTCATACGCTTGGGCCAGTC
>JAYVKY010000301.1:0-3768 GCA_043767965.1 Pseudobdellovibrionaceae bacterium | reverse complement strand
ACAGTTGTTTTATCAGTATTTAAATTTGTTGAAAATTCAGTTTCTTTCGCTGCAAGTTGCCCCTTCAGATCGCGAACTTGCGATAAAATGTCGTCGGATAATTTTAATCCGCTTTGTTCAAAACTTTCCAAAGTTTTTTTCAGCAAGCGTGATTCATTTGCTGTGCGTGCCACCATTGTAATTAATGATTGATAAAGTTCACGACGGGTAAATATCTCGACATAAAACTGGCCCACTGCAGTTTCACAAGCCGAGCCTTCGGTGCTGATCTTGGCATCTGTTGAAACGTAGCCCATAAAAGTTAATGGCGTTGTGCTGTCACTAAGCTCGGCCATTGTATTTTCAAAAGCCAGTAATGTATTATCCGTTGTTTTTTTCTCTGTGGGCAGATTTATAATTTCATCAAGCGATTTTTTGGTTTTGTCGATTTGCGCTTGGCAAAGTTCTGTAACCTCGTTAGTTGCATAATCGCTACGAATTAAGGCAGTTATAGAACTATTTTGTTGAACTTGTATTTTCTGCGAAGCACTGGAGTCAAACAATGTACAAGATGATAAAAGCAAATTGCAGGAGATGAAAACTGAGATCGCATTTTTTTGTTTCACATTAAACATTAGGATTCCCTTGGTTAAGTTCAAATTGACACTGTTTTGTAACAGATTATTAATGAATATTAAATAGTAGCAATTAGGAGGCCAAAAATTCGATCATTATTTAGACGAATTCAAGTATATTTTAGTCGTTCAGTCCCAAAATTTCTGTGCAGACGTTCATTTGTGTACGTATTATCAAAAACGTATAGAATTAACGATTATGCGTTTTAAAAAATTGAACCCTGGTTTCGTCTTTGCTTTTTTAGCCTATTTTTGTTGGGGGTTTTTTCCAATCTATTGGAAGCTTTTAAAACACGTGCCTCTTGTGCAGGTTTTGGCTCATCGGGTTTTATGGTCCTTTGTGTTTTATACAATAGTTATGTGGGTCAAAAATAAAAAACATCCGATCTATAAGCCGCCAACCAAAAAAATATTTTTTTGGTTGGTTACATCGTCAGTTATGTTGATGTGTAATTGGGTAATATACATCTATGCGGTGAATTCAAATCAAGTCGTTGAAAGCAGTCTGGGGTACTATATTAACCCAATAGTTAATATTTTATTTGGTGTTTTTTTATTGAAAGAAAAACTAGCACGCTATCAAATTCTGGCTTCGATATGTGCTGGGATTGGGGTGCTGATCATTGCTATAGATCAAGGCCATATTCCGTGGATCGCCTTGGTGCTGGCCTTAACTTTTTCAATTTTTGGTTTGATCAAAAAAATAAACCCAATGTCAGGATTATTTTCAAATCAATTCGAGTCTTTAATTTTTATTATACCGGCATTAGCATTTTTATTTTTTGATTCCTACGCTTGGGTTACGTCTGAAAATATAGTTTCAACCAGCTTATTACTTGTAGGGTCGGGTTTAGTGACGGGCTTGCCACTGATATTTTTTTCTGAAGCAGCAAGGCGTATTCCTTATTACCTGATGGGATTTTTTCAGTTTATGGCGCCAAGTTTACAGTTTTTATCTGGGGTCTATTTGTTTAAAGAGCCGTTATCAACAGTAAAAGTTCTGGGCTTTTCTTGTATATGGCTAGCAGTTTGTATTTTAGCGGTATTTAGTTATTTAAATCACCGCAAGGTTCGTATTTAATCTGCCGAATTAAAGGGGTGAGTCATTTTAAGGATGGCTTCGACTTCCATTTGAATATCAGCTTCGTCGTCGGCGGTTAATTCAGGATTACATGATTTAAAGCCCGTTTCTAAAGCAGTCACTCTATCTGAAATTGAACCTTCAGCATTGAATTGATTTAATTCTGACTGCAGTCGTTCACGAACAATGGCGTGCTGCGCAGAAATTTTTTTAGTTTGCTTATAAATTTGTATATCGACATACAATTTATTTGAGCCCCTAGCGCAGGATTCAATTGGGCTTTGTGCATGCGCTTGTAAGCTGCCTAAAATCATTGAAAACAGAATTACAGCAGAAACAAATAGCGTGATTTTGATCGATTTCATTGGGGGCTCCTTTGTTGATAGTCTTTACTTACAACAAAGAAATGCAAAGTTTGTGACAGAATTATTTTTTTATAACCACTAGAACCCTTTTGGTTGTTTTAATCTGAGACAATTACTGTTTGTGCCAAATAATGTTAGTCAAATCAGAGTTAAAATCTAATATTAAGTTTCTTTTTAATCTGAGCCAACCCTTCGACAGAAGCACGCACTTTCAAGGTAACGCCTTTTTCATTGTAAGATTCGCCCAAGACCCGCATTTTAGAACGAATTTCGCCAATAACACCCTGAACAGTGTACGGAATAAATAAATCTTCGTCTTTCATCTCGGCCTCGAAATAGCCCATGATTTTACCGCGTAACATTTCAAGGTCGGCCTTGTCGCGGGTCGAAATAAGAATCGCTTCTGGGTATTCTGCTGTAAGATCAGCAATATCTAATTCAGACAATCGATCTTTTTTATTTAAAATTAATAGACTTGGTACGTCTGTGGCGCCGACTTCTGCTAAAACACTTTTAGTGACTTCCAGTTGTGATCTAAATGAGACATCTGAACAGTCGACGACAAATAATAAGAGTGATGCATGAAGCGCCTCATCCAGAGTTGATTTAAAAGAGGCCACAAGATCATGTGGCAGTTTTTTTATAAATCCAACAGTATCAGACATTAAAACTTTGGGTCGTGTTTCGGGATGCAGGGGTCTGATAGTGGTATCAAGAGTAGCAAATAATTTGTCTGCTATTAAAACTTCGCTGCCAGTCATGGCGCGCATTAATGAAGATTTTCCGGCATTTGTATAACCAACTAAAGCCACTGTAATTTCTTGTTCGCGCTTGGCTCTGCGAATTTGGTGTTCATTGCCAATTGATTCTAGTTCAGCTTTTAATTCTTTAATGCGGTCGCGAATTTTTCGTTTATCTAATTCAAGACTGCTTTCGCCCGAGCCCTTGCCGCCGACGCCGCCACCACCGCGGTCTTCGTTGCCACCAGTTTCACGAAGCCTAGGTGCAACATAAGTTAAGCGTGCTATTTCAACTTGTAATCTAGCGGCCTTTGTTTTCGCATGGCGACTGAAAATTTCAATGATAACGCCTGTGCGATCAAGAACAGGTGCGCCCGTGGCACTTTCCAAATTTCGTAATTGCGACGGTGATAAATCAGTATCAACGATAACAATGTGTGCTGATTTTTTTTGTTCTTCTGATAACAGACCGCTGTGTTCATCTGTTTCTAGGTCTGCAGTTTCATCAGAATTTTTTTCGGCCTCATCGTGCCATTTTTGTTGAGCTTTTGAAAGCTTGTGTTCAACCATGGCAGCAATTTTTCCAGTACCACCGGTCCATTCTGCTAACTCAGTCAGTTTGCCGTCACCTAGAACCGACGAGGACTTATCAGAACTTCTTTTTTGCGTTACCGAGCCCACAACATTATATCCTAATGTTGTCACAAGGCGTGTTAATTCTTGTAAAGACGCCTCAAGCTCTAAGCTGCTGATTTTAGGTAACTGAATTCCGACTAGAACCGCATTTTGGGGTTTTTCATTTAACGACATAGGTTCAGAGCGTCTCATAAATATAGAAATTACACAAAAACTGAATGGAATAATCTTATTTTTATTCAGTTTTTATTTGTATTATCGCTCTATTGCTTATGAGCCAAGGATGAGTTACAGAATACACCATAAACAAGGCACAGGTACTTATGCAAAAA
>JAYVKY010000300.1:0-10021 GCA_043767965.1 Pseudobdellovibrionaceae bacterium | reverse complement strand
AACAGCGACAACAATATCCTTTGATCCTTCAGTGACTGTCCAAGCATCGGAAGCACGCACTTTATTTAGCGACCACTGTTCCATACTTTGTGGAATATTTGTGTCAATCAATGAAAACTGTTCGTTTGGAATGATCCCTTCGTCCGCTGTTATCGTATAGTCAGGTTCAATATAATCCACATCGTTATCCGAAATTAATTTTTGAATTATTTGTTGCTTTTCTTCAGCAGATTGTTGCAGTGAAAAAACAAATGAATATCGAGCCAATGGTTTCATCTTCAAACCTTTGACGCGATATTCAGAAATCGCGTTTCCAGTTGGCGTTAAGCCTTTCGTAAATGAAGATTTAAATTTAACAATAAAATTCTTGTGTGCAACATACTGAGTTAAATTCAAGGGTTCAGCAGTCAGTTTTTGAATTTGTGTCTGGCCACTTCTTGTGCTTCGGTTTGTCTTATTTTCGCAGATTGCTGCTGCTGCTACTGGGGTTATAGTTTCTGTTTGGTTCCGAGCGCATGAAAAAATACTTGAAAAAATAAATAACATTAAAAAAAACTTTATCATCCTTGCCTCCGTGGTACCCCTAGTATTGGCCACAGATAAGGATTATAACAATATTATTATATGAATAATTGTCAGTTCAAAACTGGAGTGTTTGGCTTAACGAACAGAATTTGCAACATCATCAGTCATAATTAAGCTCTCATTTAATAGTGTATTTGTAATTTTACTTAGTACCCCACCATGCCGAGATGCACTGCGTGCTTGGTCCGAAAAATCTTTGGGTAACGGTAACTTGATGTCCCATAAGTCTTGAATATCAAGATCCTCGCGCGTTATTGCTTGGCTTCCCTTTGGAAATGTCCACAAAAAATCAGGACGACTTTTAGAATACCATTCGCCACCAATTAAATTATAATTTTCATCAAGTTCAAGATCATAAATATAATTCTCTACTTGAATCGTATTAACTCCATTTGAGTTAGCGACTTGTGCAGGGATCAGTTCTGGATGAAAGACATCCATAACAATTCCTACAACAAACTTTGTCATCGGATTTCGGTATGTCTGATATTTATCTGTATTTAAATTTTCTATCGGTTCAATGGCTGCCTTCAGCATATATGTCGTTTCGAATGTACGCGGATTGAAATAACTATAATCATACGAGGCGATCGGATAATTCCAAACCTCTACTCCAGAGCTTGAGTCCATGACAAAACTTTTTCGAGATATCCCGACACGATTTAATATGACCATATGCCAGGTCATTGGGTTTAAATTTAAACACGCGGGGTCAATGGGTCTTAAATAAGGATCGCGAATCACAGTATCTTGCTTACAACGACTTCCGGCTTGAATTGTTATCGGACTTGATTTCGCCCATAAATAAGATTCTAAACCTTGAATATCATCGGCATAGAATTCAATTTGATACGCACCTGTTACATCTACAACTTTTACTGACTTTTTAGCTTCTTTCACTCCTATATGGGCTGCTGCAGACCAACCATGACAAATTCCAGTCCAGTTTGCGACTCCACCAGAATCCATATCGTCGAGTCCTCGTTGCCACATTGCTTTTGTCAAAGTCCAATTATTATCCCCAACAAGCAGATCATATTTTTCTGCTGGCGAAAGTTTATTGATTTGCTGGTTTGTTAAATAAGATTCTGCGGGATAAGACAGGTACGTCGAATAATTATCGCTAAAACTTATTGATTTATGAATATCAGAATCTGCATATCGGTTTCCAAGTATTCCTAAATAAATGGGCCAATACGAAGCCGCCCAAGGCTCGAAATCAGTACGACCTTGTGTTAAGCCGAGCAGTTCAAACTGATAGATATTTTTTGTTGAAGCAGTTAAACTATCCAAAAATATTTCGTAATTATCATTTTCTAAAGGCATCGAATCGGGCTGCTGAATTCTTTTATCTGGATGTAATGTTGCTCCTGAATTGATTGTAATAAAAAACATAAAACTAATGAATAAAAGTGACGTCATGTATCCTAATCCCATTTATATCTCCTTCAGTGTTGCGGCTTGGGTTATTAATCATTAGCAGAAATTGACATTAAGATATATGTTTGCAATCTGTGATCCAGTTTTAAATTCTCTGAGTTGATTGAATTTGAGATATAGATTTCAATGCGGGTCATTTTTCAACGCATTCTGATTCGCTCAGTTCAAAAAAACTACATAATTAACAAGTTGATACAGACGTGCTCTATCCGTCGCCTACAGTCCAGAATTTGACGATAAAACTTGGTCATCTAGATTTTTTAATCGAACATTTTTTAAATGGGATTCTAAACTTTGTACAAGTGCTTTCAATTTTTCATAATCTTTGTTTTGCACTAAAATTTCAAATTGTTCACCGACCTCACCTAAATAATGAAAGCCATAACTGGGGCATGAACCCTTCCATTTGTGGCCCATTTTTCGGATCGCATCAAAATCATTTTGTTGAATCATTGCCTGAATATAATATAGATCAACGAGTTTATTATTTAAAAAATCAGGAATTAATTCGCGGATTGTTTGGTCAACTTGAATAATTTCAGAGTCTCGTAAATTGAAGCTTTTATTTACCATATAGGCCCCCTGATTCAATTTCAATCAAACACTGCTCACTTGATAACAAACAGCAACACACGTGCCGTAATTAAAAAAACGCGCATTGTTTTGTTCAGCAGTAAAAAAATATAAAATAAAAATGATGCAAATTATCATTATGAGTATTTTTGACCCAATATTAATAAAATTTCCCGATTTTAAAAATAATTTTTAATTTACAGCATTCAATCGGCAATGTGATCAATCTGCGGATGATAATGTTTTTTAAAAAATGGTCCGAGTTTTGCGTCTATTTCTATAAATGAATTGGGGGGTTTTATGGATGAAGTCATTATCGTTGATCAAATTAAAGACGAAGCAATCAAATACGAATTTCTTGAGCCCAAAAAGGTATTAGTTGTTGAAGACGATAAAAACATCACAGTGCTTGTCGGCAAGGCGTTACTTGAATTAATGAAAGACGTTGAAATTAATTGGGCACCAAGTCTTGAAAAAGCAGTGGCTGAAATCATCTTACATAACGATGTCAGTCAAAGTAAGCCTTATGATTTAATCATTGTAGATGTTTTTTTAGAGGGTAATGGAACAGGGTTTGACTTGATTAAAGTGATTCAGCGTATATATCCAACAATACCTTTTTTAGTCATATCGTCTCTGAGTCACGAGTTTGTCAAAGAATGCATGGATGAATTCATTGAAAAAAACATAGTTTATTTAAAGAAACCATTTCTTTATTCACAATGCAAAGAGGAAGTTAAAAATATTTTAAACAATAGCAAGTTACTTCAAAGGGAAGGATAATGATGGTCGAATCAATGACTGCTCATACTTTGTTGGACACTGACGAAAAACAAAAACAAATGGCCAATTTGATTATTTTAAAGTTAGCTGTTCTAGAACTTGAAAAGCAAAATTGGTATAGTGCCCCCTATGGTGGGACTAATTTTGTGGAAGATATTTTGTTTCAGACTAAATTAGCGACTCATTGTGTTTGGGAAGATTTTTTTTTAAAAAGAGGCATTAATTTTAACGATAATGTCAAAAATATTCAAAAACTTATTCTTGAAATTAATGAACTAAATCCTGAATTTAAATTAAAACAATTTGCAAAGGAATAAACATGTTTATAAAAACAATAATATTTGGTGTAATGTATGGAGGCTTGCTGTTGATGGTGGGTTGCGCTAGTCCAAAGATGGAAAAAGAATTAGATAAAAAAGTTTCACTCGAAGAAAAAATTAACTCACAAGCAGATTTGAATGCTGAATCAGATAAAGTGATTCAGGCCGACACACAACTCACTGATGCGCAAAAGCAGCAACTTATTCAGCTTAGAAATCAAACTCGAACCGATGCCCATAAATATTATACAGAGTCGTTAAGATTACGAGCAGTACTTATCAAAGATTTGTTATCTGCAAATTATAATAGAGCCGAAGTGTTTTTGATTAAGAATAAGATTAAAAAATCAGAAGAAAAAAGAATTTCTATTTTATTAGATGCTATCGAGAAATCCAATGCAATATTGGGTCGTCAAGCTGAAAAGCACGAATTCATTTTGCGTGAAGTTTATCAATAGTTAACAATAGATTTGTTTGGTCAATGAATGGGGTTTTGCTTGATAGGCGAACCCCATTATTTTTCATTAAAGACTATTTTGATTTATCCATTGCGCAAAAGAAATCATAAATTTGCTAATAAATATTTGGGTTGATTCATGAGTCAACTTGCCATTTTCGTCAAATAATTTTGCAACATCGCCGATATAGGCCTCAGGCTGGGCCATTGTTGGAATATTTAAGTACATTAATATTTGCCTTAAATGATGATTTGCTCCGAATCCACCAAGTGCGCCAACCGAGGCGCTGACAATGGCGCCTGGCATTTCATCAAAGGCATTTTGGCCGTAAGGTCTTGAGGCAATATCGATTGCATTTTTAAGTACTCCTGGAATGGATCGATTATATTCTGGTGTCACAAAAAGAACCCCATCAAAACTTTTAATTTTATTTCTAAAATCTGTACAAGGGGCAGGGGGTTGATCATCAAAATCTTGATTATAAAAGGGTAATGTTGAAATTTCTACGATCTCGAATGTTAAAGATGCCGGCGCATACAGTATCAGCGCCCTTGCCAGTTTTCTATTAAAAGATTCTTTTCGAAGACTGCCGATAATAACTGCGATTTTTTTTGGTATCATTACAGACTCCTTAGAAGATTAAAAATTCATTTTTTTGTTTAACAATAATATCATTACTGACACCATTAACACCTAAAAGTTGAATGACTGAATTCAGCGCGGAATTTTTTTGATATTCCCAGTCAACTTCCCCACGTAGTGTCAGCCAACCGTCTTTAACATAGACCTTTACGTTTTTTGGAATAGAATAATTCCAAGCTAATGCATTTAGGGCAGTTTGTGTAATTTTTTGATCGGATCGATGAATCGATTTGCGTTTGAACTGTATGGGCGTAACGTCAATTTCATCATTGGGATTGAGTTGATTATTATTTGGTGATTGCGTCCAAAATAATTCATCCTTAAAAATATATTCATTTTTCTTAATAAAAAAACTAAACATAACCGCCTCTCTTTTTTTAATAATCTAAATTAATGTAGGTGCGTTTCGGGTGGCAGTGTTTCTTCATACAGCTCATTTGGATAATGCGGAAGGTCTGTATCGTTTTCTTTTTTGTCAGGGTTCGCTGCATGTATTGACTCGTCAGGCTTTGGTTGCGGGGTATTTTTAACTGAATCTTGACGAGAGCTTTTGGCAGGCGTTGATTTTTTATTTTTTTTATTTTTCATGAAAATCCTTGTGTTTGCGAAGTTATGTTATCTGGATAGCTACACAAGTTACAGCAAACTATCGGCCATTTATTTTTAAGTCAAAAAGATGATTTCTTATAATTTGATTGATTAAGTAGGTAAAAGTGCTACATTCCTTTCGGGGCATAAATGCACAATCGAAAGGTCAACAAATGGCAAAAAAAACTAAAATCATCATTATTGATGATGATTTGGATGTTCAAGATTTGATAGTTAGTTTTTTTAAAGTACGAAATTACGAGGTCATTCCCTATGGTGATGCCTTACAGGCACTTGAGGACCTTACTCAGTCGAAAGTTCAATGTGATGTGATTATCAGTGACCTTATGCTTCCGGGAATTTCAGGAATTGAATTTACACAGCGAATGAAAGCATTGGGTAATACAATTCCAATCATAGTCATCACTGCAAATAAAAAAGTTGAAACGGCTGTTGAGGCCATCGCGGCCGGGGCGTACGATTTTGTTGTGAAGCCTTTACATTTTCCACAGCTCTTGGTGTCCGTCGAGCGGGCAATATATTTAACCAGTATTAAAGAAGAAAATTTAACTCTTAAAACAGTCGTACAACTTCAAGAGGGACCCACAAG
The DNA here is from genome assembly GCA_043767965.1 of Pseudobdellovibrionaceae bacterium. Taxonomy (GTDB): domain Bacteria; phylum Bdellovibrionota; class Bdellovibrionia; order Bdellovibrionales; family Bdellovibrionaceae; genus Pseudobdellovibrio. The sequence goes on along the minus strand of JAYVKY010000300.1, from coordinate 4,022 downwards.
TCTTGAAGGTGTCGTCGGCAAAAGCCAAGGCATTAAAAATGTTTTAGACCTCGCTAGACGAGTCGCTAAATCAGCATCAAATATATTAATTACCGGAGAGAGTGGTACAGGTAAAGAAGTTATTGCTAAGGCCATTCATAATATGGGCGCCCGAAAGAAAGCCCCGTTTATTGTTATTAATTGTTCTGCAATACCAGAAAATCTTTTAGAATCTGAATTGTTTGGTCATGCAAAAGGATCCTATACCGGTGCTGCCGAAAAAAGAATTGGTCTTTTTGAGGAAGCTGAAGGAGGAACTCTTTTTCTGGACGAAATAGGAGATCTGGGTTTGCCGCTGCAGGCAAAGCTATTAAGAGTTCTGCAAGAGAGAAAAATTAAACGTATTGGTGAAAATCAATTTCGTCCTATCAATGTACGAATTTTATCAGCAACACATAAGAACCTAAGACAAGAAATCATTGATAAAAACTTCAGAGAAGATTTATTTTTCAGATTAAATGTTATTCCGATATGGATACCACCATTACGAGAACGAAAAGAAGACATTTTACCTTTAGCAGAGTTTTTCTTGCGCAAATTTTCTGCTTTGAATAACATGCGTGTTAAGCAATTCAGTAAGGATGCTCTTGAATATTTATTAAGTAATTCATGGATAGGGAATGTCAGAGAACTTGAAAATACTATCGAGCGGGCGGTCGTCTTATCAAATACAGATATTATTCGTTTGGACGATGTAATAACGCTATTTAATGATGCGACCAAAACCGATGAAAAAATAGAGTTTCATTTTCCAACAAATCCGCAGTCAAAAATACTAACTGTTGAAGAATTAGTAAATAAGTATGTGCAACATATTTTAAAATTGAACAATGGTGTTAAAGACAAGACAGCGAAAGATTTACAAATTGACCGCAAAACCTTGTACCGACGGTTGCGTGAAATCGACAACGAGACCGTATTATTGAACTAATCCTCTAACGAGGCCTCTGGGGCCTCATTTTTTTTAATTGAACGAAGATTTTTTCGTATTTGATAAATTTTTTCATTGATATCGCAATCGATTTGATCTTGAGCCTGATCAGCTTGATCCCCAAGACTTTCTTTTATTTGCAGAGTTCGTACAAAATCTGATTCAGGTATTTCTATTTTTTGTGGTGAACCATCATTTATTTTTGGTGTTTTCATGGAATCCTTTGTTCAGTTGTATTAAGTTAAAAAATCGAGACCCGAAATTAATCTGGGGGAAGAAAGTCGGATCTCGTTAAGTTACATAGTTAATTGCCTGGTTCTAAAATTAGGCCAGTTTATATTTGAAATTTCTTTCGTCATCAATAAAGTCCCCGATGCAATCCACAATAGTTTTTAGAGGCTGAAGCTTTGAAACATAGCCCACATAATTAAAATGATCCGTTTGGCGCAAGTTACAATCTTTTCTTTTTGATGCAGATACAATAACGACGGGAACTTTTTTATGGTCCCATTGAATCGGTAATGATGGCTCTAGGCTTAAACTCTTATCGGCATGTTGTAAGGTTTCATAGCCATTTAGGCCAGGCAATTGCCAATCAAGAATAATTAGGTCATAAAAATTTTCGCTCATTAAATTCATAGCTTCGAACGGATCATTTGCAATATAGGTTGCGCATGAAAATTTATTTTTTAATGAACGTGTGATTAATTCTGCCATTTCAGGGTCATCCTCGATCATCAGAATTCGTTTCATTTTTTTAAAATTTTTAACTGATGTTAAATTCAAGTGAGCTGAAAATGGAACTTTATGAAGTGATAATTGATCGCTGCTGTTCATTGTTATCATGTGGCCTCTCCTTATATGGTTGTACAACTATATATTGCAACCTTAGGGCCAAAAATATTGGTGTATACAAAGTATGGAATGAGCTGAGTGCGCTTTGAATGTGATAGTAAGTCAAAAAGCGACACCCTAGGAAAAAGTGCAACACCATTAAATTAATAGATTACATTTTTGATAAAAATTCAGCCATACGAATCAAAATATGATCTAATTTTTGCACATCTTTTAGATGTGCAAATTTTTCAAGATCAATAGCAATCAAAGACAGTTCATCATATCCGAAAGTTGATGCATTGCCTTTGATTTGATGGCCTATGCTATAAAGGGTTTCAAAATCATTTTGCTGAACAGCTGATTTGCATTTTTCAAGATCGCTCTTTCTTCTCTCGATATAGTTAATTCGTAATTCAGGGGGAATATCAAAATCAGACATTTTTTTGGGCCTCTTTTTCTGCTTCTAGGATTCGGTAGATTTTATATATCAATTTTGCTTGGTTGACTGGCTTTGTTATTAAATCAACGCAGCCTGCTTGTAAACAATTAAATTTTTCTTCGATTGAAGCATGAGCTGTTAAGGCAATAATTGGCTTTATGTATCCCGCATGACGAATTTGTCGTGTCGCTTCTAGCCCATCCATTTTTGGCATTTGAATATCCATCAAAATAAAATCATAATCATATAATTTCGCCTTAATAACAGCGTCTTCACCATTATCAACCACTTCGGATATTGCTCCGACAGAATTCAAGAAATATTTAAATATGGTTTGATTATCTACAGCATCCTCAACGATAAGAACTTTTTTATTTTTAAAATAATTTACTGAGGGCGTATTCTGATGACTGCTATAATCAACATCCGATTCTGAAATTGAATCTTCGGCAAAGTTTTGTGATAAATTTACAATCCATTTTGCATTCGTAAGATCGCCACAAGGTAATTTAAGTTGAAAAACAGAGCCTTGATTGAGTTGGCTTTGAACAAGTGATACCTCGCCATCAAATTCATTCGCCAAGCGCCTTGACAGGGCAAGGCCTAATCCAAGACCGCCAAAGCGCCGCGTACTTGAAATGTCAGTTTGTGTAAAGGTTTGAAAAAGATCCAGTTGTGATTGTGTTGAAATGCCTATTCCGTTGTCGATCACATTAAAAATAAGATGTGAATTTGTTAAATCAGTACTGACGCATTCAATATGCAAATTAACAAATCCTTTTTCAGTAAATTTAATGGCATTACCAATTAAGTTTGTCAAAATCTGAATAACACGTGATTGGTCAATATGAATGTATTCTGGCAATTTATCCAAGGTCTGCAATTGAAATAGTAGTCCCTTTTCTGTGGCACGTGTATTCATTAATGTGTGAATACTTTTAAGTATTGAAAACAGAGATGTTTGTTTTTTATTAATAAATATTTGACCAAATTCAATTTTTGAAATATCCAAAATATTATCCAGAATGTTTGTTAATTGCGTAGCATTTTTTTTAATTCCTGCGACAAGATTTTGTTTTTCAGTTAATGTTTCAGTGTTTTGTAGAATCTCAGAATACCCTGTGATAGCATTTAATGGCGTTCGAATCTCGTGACTCATATTAGATAAAAATGCCGTTTTAACCTTATTCGAGTCTTCTGCTTTTTTAAATAATCTTGAATTGTCTGCGCGTACGACAAATTGTGATACCATACTTTCTATCAATTCCAGATCGTTATCTGAATAAGTTTTTAAGTCATTGCGACCTAAGAATAAAATACCGGATCTGCGAAATTCACGGGAAGGCAACATAATTATGATCCAGTCCGATAATAAATCCTCGATTTTTAAAAAGCGCTTAAAAATATTTTTTGCTGAGCGACTTGTTTTTCTGACAGTATTTGTTTCGATCAATTGGTTAAGTTCAAAGAGCGTAATAGAATCGGTATGTAGTTGATTATTTTGAAAGCCAATGGATTGATAAAAAGACATCATGTTAGAGTTATCAATGGTCTGACTGTAAAATAAAAAAGCATGAGTCGATTGACTAATTGGCAGGCTCGCATTGAAAAAATCTTTAACTATCAAATCTAAATTAATTTCCAAGTGGTTTTGAATATTTATTTTATTGAGATGTTTTAATTTTCGAGTTTGCTCGCGACTTTCAAGTAAAACAGTGTTCATAATTTCGTTTGTTCTTTTTTCGGCAGCCAATAAGTTTTTATTATAGATATAAA
>JAYVKY010000299.1:0-2632 GCA_043767965.1 Pseudobdellovibrionaceae bacterium | reverse complement strand
AAAACCGCGGTATTCGGTTTGTTCAATGGCGTATTGGTATCCAAATGGCACATCCACATCTATTAAAACTCGGCAGTCTTTCTTAAGGGAAGTGGAGTTCGGATTTTGTGAACCAATTCCTATTTCGGCTGCGTAATTATCAAATAAAAGCGACATCAGTTGCCCGTCAGAGGTAATGCTGGCAGAGGCTGAAGAATTCGTACAACCCGAGCCTGTTAAACGTACCCCTCTGATAACTACACTTTGTGCAAATAATTCAGAAGTGGCTAAAAGTAGTGTCGTTATGGTTAGTAGGTTTTTTATCATTTTGTATTCCCCTTTTATTGGTTAAAATTCACGCAAATCATTGGTTTTTTTGATTTTTTCCCATTCAACTGGTGTCTTGCTGACCCGGTTTTACAGAGATCAATCGTTCTTTTTAATCTTAAAGCAATCTTGAAGCCAAAAATCTTGATGCCCTCTCTAAAAAAAGGCACTATCGGTGCATGAAAAAGGCGAGAGTTTAACTATGAAATTTATACCTGTTATATTAAGTGGTGGCAGTGGTACAAGATTGTGGCCAATATCAAGAACGAAGTACCCAAAACAATTCTGTGAACTATTTGATAAACCTCTACAAACTCTAACTATTGAGCGATTGCAAAAATACGGAAGTGGAATATTAGTTACTTCTGAAAAGCTAAGAGACCTAACCGAAAAAGATATTATCCAGAATAGCCTTAAAATCGAAAAAGTACTTTATGAGCCCACAGGTAAAAATACCGCAGCCGCAGTGGCCCTGGCGTGTAAATACTTAGAACTGACCGGCCGCTCTCATGAAGTTGTGGGTGTGTTTTCTTCAGATGCGCTTATTTTAAAGGAACATGAATTTGATCAGGCATTAAAGGCAGCAGTTCTTTCTGCGAGTAACGATTATGTTGTTACTTTAGGAATTAAGCCCCGCAGTCCTGAAACTGGCTTTGGTTACATTCAGGTTAAAGAACGTGCGGTGAACACTTCAAAAGCTACTGAGGTTTTAAAGTTTCACGAAAAGCCAACTCTAGATAAAGCCCAGTCGTTTTTGGCAGATGGTCACTATTTCTGGAATGCGGGTATTTTTGTTTTTAAGGTTTTAAAAATGATTGAAAGCTTTAAACAACACGAACCCGAAATGTGGAACTCAATTTCAGACTTAAAACAGGATTTAACTAATCTTGATGCCATCTATTCTAAACTTAAAAATATTTCGCTTGATTATGCCATTATTGAAAAACTGACATCCGCTGAGCTCCGCTGTGTGCCGTGTGATATCGGGTGGAGTGACGTGGGTTCTTGGGATTCCCTGGTTGAAGTAACCGAGGGTACAGCGTTTAGTACAACCAGATTAAAAAAACAGCCCGTGCAGATTTCGGCCAAAGCCAATTCGGTATTCTCTAAGCAAAAAAAGAAATACAGTATCATCGGCTGCGATGATCTTATAGTCGTCGATACTGCCGATGCCTTAATGATCTGTAAAAAAGGTGAATCGCAAAAAGTTAAAGATTTAGTCGACACGTTGAAACTCAACGACGAAAAAATTACCTCAGAACATGTTTTTGAAAATCGCCCATGGGGGCGCTTTGAAATTTTAAATGATGAGCCCTACTTCAAGTCAAAAATTATTCGGGTTGAAGCTGGACAAAGGCTTTCGTATCAGTCGCATGCTAAAAGGGCCGAGCATTGGGTTATAGTTAAAGGCGAAGGCGTTGTGATTTTAAATGATAAGGAACACGTTTTAAAGCAAGGTGAGCATATTTTCATACCTCAAGGTGCTAAGCATCGAATTTTAAATCGCACAAAATCTATAGTTGAGTTTATTGAAGTGCAGGTGGGTAGTTATTTCGGTGAAGAAGACATTGTACGTTATCAAGATGAATACGGACGTAAATAGGAAAAATGAAACAAACCAGCACATCCGAATTTTCTACTACTTTTTCCAAGCCTGATAGTTTTAAGCGAAGGCTTAGAGTATTTAAAGAGCTCGTCATTAAGTCGGTTCTGTTTATTTGCGCTGCCAGCTCGGTGTTGATTACGTTTGGTGTGGTGTGGACCTTAATTTCAGAAGCCTGGCCTTTTTTCAGGGAAGTATCACTTTATAATTTTTTTACCGATAAAGAATGGACACCGCTTTTTGAAAACCCCCAGTACGGTATATTAAATTTAGTCTGCGGTACATTTTTAACAACGATTATTGCCTTAGTAGTGGCTATCCCACTTGGCACCATCACTGCAGTTTTCTTAAGTGAGTACGCCTCGCCTAAAGCAAGGGAAATATTAAAACCTGTTTTAGAGTTACTGGCGGCCGTGCCCACGGTTGTGTATGGTTATTTTGCTTTATTATTTATTACACCGTTGTTGCAAAAAATATTTCCTGATCTTTCAAGTTTTAACGCCCTAAGTGCAGGCTTCGTTATGGGTATCATGATCATCCCGTACATCAGCAGTTTGTCTGAAGATGCCATGCGGGCAGTGCCTTTATATTTGCGCGAGGGTAGCCTTGCTTTAGGTGCTTCAAATCTGCAGACTTCATTTAAAGTTATTGTGCCTTCGGCTTTTTCAGGTATTGCGTCAGCCTACGTCTTAGGTATTTCGCGTGCACTCGGTGAAACTATGG
>JAYVKY010000298.1:0-8486 GCA_043767965.1 Pseudobdellovibrionaceae bacterium | reverse complement strand
ATATTAATAAAATAAAGGGTGCACATTTTCCCTTAGCAGCCAAACCTGGAATAGCGGCTAAAGCCTCTTTAGCTTCGCCTTCCATGGCTGCACCGTCTGATAATGTGCAAATTGTTGTTCTATTTGTACCAGCTAATTTTTCTGCAATCGCAAGTCCCTGTGATTGCGGAAATGCCGACCCTAGCGGACCATTACTCATGTACACGCCCTGCGGAAATAAATGAGCCTCGCCGTGACCTGTTAAATTTGAATCGATCGACCTAAATTTTTTTAATTTTTCAATATGCAGTCCTGCCATTTTATAATTGGCTTTCAATGCATATAAACCATTTTCACAATGACCCGCATCATTAATGACATGATACAAATCAAACCAATTTTTTTTTTGCCTATATGCTTGATGAAAAATAATTCCATGCACAGCAGACCACATTTCAGCCAAAGCCGCAGGGCCACCGTAATGCGAAGCCGCTCCGCCAAGAACTGCATTCATATCCATTAAAGCCACCATCGTACGTGTGGCCTGCGGATCGCAAAAATCAATCGATTCATTTTTGCTGTTGATGGCAGTGACTGAGTACATGGGTTTTGTATTGGGTTGTGTTGCTAAAAAATTTTTAACTTGTAGAGGTGAAATATTTGTCATACTTATTTTTTATGACATCAAAACTATCTATTCAAGAAATCAGATCATTACCCAAAGTTGACTTGCATCGGCATCTTGATTGTTCAATGCGTTGGAGTACTTTGCTAGAAATTGCGACAACTTTGAAGCTCGATTTTCCTAAAAATCCTGCTCTTCAGCAACAACATTTTTTAGTGACCAAGCCCATGGTTAACCTCGAAGCAGTTCTAAATAAATTTTTAATCGCACAAAAACTTTTATCGAGTGAAGAAATTCTTGAACGCCTCGCTTTCGAGGCCTGCGAAGACGCATTTAACGATGGGGTTCGAATTTTAGAACTTCGTTATGCACCCACATTTATCGCCAATGGACACAATCATTTAACTTTTGAAAAAATTCATCAAGCCTTTTTACGCGGGATTGAAAAAGCAAAAAAACAAATACCCATCGCAGTTGGCCTGATCTGCATTTTACAAAGAACATTGGATTTAAAAAAAGTTTCACAGGTTACAGACTTTGCAATTGAAAATAAAAATACATTCTTGGCCCTTGATCTTGCCGATAATGAAGACGGTTTCGAACCCAAAAAATTTTCTGCACATTTTGAAAAAGCAAAAAAAAATAATTTACATATTACAATTCATTCTGGTGAATCACCGTCGACAAAGGCCGGCCAATGGATATTGGATTCGATTCAAATCCTGGGCGCAGAACGTATCGGGCATGGAATTCAAGCGATTCATTTTCCAGAAATAATTTCAGTATTAAAAAATAAAAATATCCTGCTTGAAATTTGCCCGTACAGCAATTATTTGACTCAAGCATTTCCTACTTACGCTGAACATCCGATAAAAAAATTAAAAGACCTTGGCGTTTTAGTTTGCCTGAATTCGGATGACCCTGGCATGTTCGCATCAGTTTTATCAGATGATTATTTGATCGCACAAGATTATCAAAATTTTTCAGTCAAAGATTTTACAGATTGCAACCAAATAGCTTACAATCACAGTTTTATTTCAGAATCAGAAAAGGCCCTCGTATGGAAAATTTAATTTACTCGGCTTCTAATGAGAAACTAAATCAATTTTACCCAGAAATCGAGCCCTACCAAACTGAATTTTTTAAAGTCAGTGATTTACACACTTTGTACGTCGAACAATCCGGAAACCCCAATGGCCGACCTATCGTATTCTTACACGGCGGCCCAGGTGGCGGGACAAATTCAGATCATCGCAGATATTTTAATCCAGAACATTACAGAATTATTTTATTCGATCAGCGCGGTTCGGGCCTTTCAACACCGGCTGCTGAACTTAAAGAAAACACAACTTGGGATTTAATTTCTGATATTGAAAAAATTCGCACTCACTTAAAAATTTCAGACTGGATCGTGTTTGGTGGCAGTTGGGGCTCGACTCTGGCTTTGGCCTATGCCGAAACTTATCCACAATTTGTAAAGGGTTTAATACTTCGAGGAATATTTTTATGTCGACCTTCAGAAATTAAATGGTTTTATCAATTTGGAGCTTCAGAAATTTTCCCAGATCTTTGGGAATCTTATAAAAATCATATTGCACCCGACGAACAAAATGATTTTGTTTCTGCCTATTACAAAAAATTAACTGATGTAAATTTAAATGTCCGATTAGCTGCCGCAAAAATCTGGAGCAAATGGGAAGCTGCAACTTCAAAATTATTTATTGATGAAAATTTCGTTGATGAATTTGAAGACCCCACTTACGCATTACAATTTGCCCGAATCGAATGTCATTATTTTATGAACAACGCCTTCTTTAAGTCGAACAATTGGCTGATCGAAAATCTTAGTCGTTTAAAAAACATCCCCATTGCCATAGTTCAAGGGCGCTACGATGTTGTCTGCCCGATGCGAAGTGCTTGGGATTTGCACCAAGAATTAAACAAAATAGGCATCAGTCACAGCCTAAAAATAATCCAAGACGCAGGGCATTCAGCTGGTGAACCAGGCATCAAATCAGTTTTGATAGATATAGCGAATATTTTTCACAAATATTAAGCAATTTCAACGATATAAGCTTATCTTATGTCAAACATTTCGACAATTAAATTGAGTCTGGTTCCATTTTGGGTTTTATTGCGCAAATACAGGAACAATTGTTTTTGTATTCAAAGTGAGGGGCGCTTTGAATTTTAAAACAAGCTTAAGAAAATGAAGAGGTTCAAAATGAAATCAGGGATGTCTAAAAAATTAAGTTCGATAGCGACAGATACAGCGACAACCACTTTGCTTTTAGCATTTTTAGCAAGTTGCTCACCAGAATCAAAAAATTTATCTTCTTTATCTTCTTATGAAAATCAAAATTCATCAGCAGGCATTATCGGTGGTGTTGATGCAACAGCAGACTACCAAAAACAAAATGGCATTGTTGAATTATCAATAGCCATAAAAGACCCAGCGGGCAAACAGGGTGTAGCGACTTGCACAGGCACATTAATTTCTAAAAACTTAATTCTGACTGCAGCGCACTGCTTGGCCGAAAAAGGAATCACAAACATAGCCGTTGTATTTGCAACTGCCGAACAAAAAGCAACACAAGCTGATGTTCGTTTTGCAGTCGATGCCATCATTCATCCTGATTTTTTAAAAGGAATAGATCCTACAGCACCAACTGACTCGGCTGCTTGGAATGATATCGCATTAATTAAATTAGAATCCGATGCCCCTGTTGATTTTAAATTTGCACACATACCGTCGTCATTGGATGAAGTTAACTTATTACCAAACTCAGAAGTTACTTTGGCCGGTTTCGGCATCACCAATGCGGTTGTAAAGCGCTTAGTCACCGACAAAAGTGGACGTTCATTGACAGTGGCTGTACAATCGACAGGCTCTGGAACACTCAGAAAAATTGATGGTGTTATTGTCAAACAAATGTCTGCAGATAAAAAAGAAATTTTATTAGACCAGTCTAAAAAAATAGGTGCTTGCCACGGGGATTCTGGTGGCCCTGCTTTTATTATAAATAAGGATGGATCAACAATGCAGGTTGGCGTAACTAGCCGTGGCACTAACAAGCTGGGCAACTGTAATGAAAATTCAATCTATACAAACGTTGCTGCACATCTTTCGTGGATCTCTGAAGCGGGTTCTAAACTTTTAGCCCAACCGACTATAGCACAGGTCGCTGCAAAATAATTTGAATTAAATCTGATATATCGGCATCGAATAAAATACGATGCCGACTTTGAATCCTAGAATAACCTTCTAGGATTTTTTTTTGCTTCATCGTTTCTGCCAATTTTAAAAATTTGTCATCAGCAGCACCAACGACCCAAATAATTTTATTTTTGTTTTTTTGAATAACCCCTGACATATTATCTTGAACTGCTAATGACAATGACGACAGACCACAGGCCAGCTGTTCACGGTTGAATTCCGACTGAATTCTTGGCAGCTCTGAACTATGATTAAATATAAGTTGCGAATTCCAATTAGAAATAAAATCAGGCCATGAAAGATTTTTTAATTTTTCAATCCATACCAAATCACTTGTTAGGCGTTCGTTTTTTTCTTTCATTGATTCAAGCCCAGGATGGGTTGATAAAAATATATATTGATCAAAAAGATTTGGGTATCTTTCAAGAATATGTAAACCGATACGCCCACCCAATGAATAACCAATAAATATTTTTTTTTCTTTGCTTGCTGGTACTAAATTGAAAATCTGCTCTGTAAGGCCATTAAAACTTGATAAATCAAAATCTGTATTTAAAAATAGGCTTGGCGCTATCAGATTATACTGCGCAGGTAAGGCACTTTTAAGTTGATCCCAATCAGTCGATTGCCCTAAAAAACCGTGTAATGCAAAAACAATTATTTTTTGCAAAACAGATCCCATTTTTTCCAGAAAACTTCGGTTTGTGCATTGTCTGGCCTAATTTCAATAATTAAGCGCTCATTTGAAATTAATTTCAATTTTTCAAATTCCGTTTCGTTTGAAAGCAGTATGTAATCCCAGCCCCACATCAAAGCCCACATTTTAAAATCAACTTTTTGTGAATTTAAATATTTTTGATTTCCAAATAAACGACTAAATATTTGCCCACCTAAATTATTTATAACAACAATTCGAAATTTGTTTTTTGATTGGGCCGTTAAACCTAAAGCAGCTAAATCATAAAGGGTTGTTAAATCGCCAACAATACACCAAGATTCTGATTTGTTTTGGGCCCAACCTAAGTATGTTGATATTTGCCCGTCAATGCCATTGGCCCCCCGATTGGCGTAAACAAGTTGGTTTTTTTGGGCCTGGCCACTAAATCCGTCCCACATTCTAATCGGTTGCGAGTTCCCCACATACAAAGGTTGTGATGAAATTATTCCAGATAAAACTGAAATCAGGGTTTGCTCTGAATTTTTTAATTCTGCCAACAATTTTATTTTTTCAGTCTGCAGGACTCGGTCTGCTGACAATTCAACAACCTGATCTGTTTGAATTTTAATATTTAAAAGTTGTTCTAGGTCAAACAGCTGACACTTGCGTGACAATCCTGAAAATTCTGTGTGCGAAAAAGAATACACAGGTAAATTTTTAAAATCAAATTCCAGATCACGCCAAAAACGCAATGTGGGAATACCTCCGATGCGTATAACAGCGTCAGCTTTGTTTTCAATAAAAATATTTTTAACAAATTGGTCACTGCTTTGAATTTGCAAATCTAAAAGTTCTGGATTATTTCGAAGCCCCGATAAAAATTCAGCGTAATGAATAATTTTATTTTTTATTAAAAAATTCTGAACCCACAGACGATCCGAAACACCAAGCTCTGAAATAATAGCTACAGGATTTTTAATTAATATTTTCGACTGAACCTTAGAATTTTTTTGCGGTTGCAAAATTTCAACCAATTCAGACTTCGCATCAACAAGATTACCATCTGTCAGAGGCTCGTCAAAACAAACGTTAATATGCACAGGCTTTACGCCTGAGTATTTGATTTGAAACTGCGTCGTTGCCACATCCCAGTCACAAACAGATTCAACGTAACTGCTGAAAATACCGATATGTTGAATTGATTGTGGCGAACCGGTTCCCCGATATGCTTTGGGTCTGTCTGCACTGACTATAATTAACGGTAAATTCTGATAATGGGCTTCGATCACTGCTGGCAATAACTCGGCCACAGCCGTACCTGATGTAACTATAACTGCTATTGGTTTATATGCGCTTTTCATTTTACCCAAGGCATAGAACCCAGCACTGCGCTCTTCGAAATAACTTTCTATTTGAAAATGTGTCGTTGCTTGTAGGGCCTCAATGATTGGCAGATTACGTGCCCCGGCGCAAATAATTAAGTCGTTAACATTCATTTGGATTAGGGCTTGATATAAAGTTGCAACTAAGTCGATATTCTTCACAAGCTGAGTCCAAATGTTTTTTTTACAGAGTTTCTTTTTGCCTCAAGCTCGAGCCATTCGGTTTTAAAATCACTTTCGGCAGTGACTCCACACCCAGAATATATTGAAATTTTTTTTTCATTCCAAAAAATATTTCGAATTGCAACTAACAAAAAGCTTTGTTTTTTTCCAATAAAACCAAATGGTGCGCCGAAATTTTGGCGTTGCCTTTGTAATTCAAATTTTTCAAATTCTGTAAACATTTTTTTGGACCTAGGGAACAAGCCTAGAGCCGCTGTGGGGTGCAGCTTTTGAATAAATTTTTTAATGTCTGCAGATAGATACCTAAGTCGCGTTTTAAGGTGGTATAAATATTCCAGCTCTAAAACTTCGACTTCTGATTTTAAAATTAATGCGTGATCCGATAACTGACTTAATATATCCCGAACTACAATCTGGTGCTCATTTTGAATTTTTGAATTTTTAAAGTCCGGCAGTATCTCAGATTGCTTGCTCCATGTGCCTGCCAAAGCCATCGTTGATATTTCGCCATTTTTCGAATCAATTAAAATTTCCGGGGTAAAACCTATGCAACCAGTGGCTTGGCACCAGAAGCCATATAAATATTGTTCTGATTTTTTATGCAAAATATTTTTTAGAATTTCAATTTTTGAAACTGCGGTAAAACATTCACCATACTGAACCGTGATTGGTAAACCCTTCAATAGATCACCTGCATTTATTTGCCGCTGTAACCAATTAAATTGTTGTTGAAATGACGTTGGATCTGCATCCTGCCAGTTGATTCTGGTATCTAAAATACTTACAGAATCACTTAAGAAGATTTCGCAAATTTGTTGCTTATTTAAATCGATTACTTTTTGAGCTTTTAATAGATTTAACTCAATTGGAGTTTGTTTTATAAAATCCCAAAAATCGGGCTTAAATAGTAAGTCGGTCTCTGTATTCAGTGAATCTACCGAGGTGAAGGGACCAATAAATAGTTTAAACGAATCTGCTGCAGTTTGTACAATCGCACCTTCATCTAAAAATGATTCCAAATGTTCAAAAACAGGCTTTATTTTTAAGTCCGATTGCATCTTTACACTTTCATGAAATAGGGCACCAATGGATTCACTTTTATGTTAACTTAATACATGAAAAGTGTAAAAGGAAGCTATGTCTATAAAGATTGGTCATATACAAATTGGCGGGCCTGATTTTACTGTTATCGCAGGGCCCTGCTCTGTTGAATCAGAAGATCAATTTCGCACCACAGCCGTTGGTGTTAAAAAATCTGGAGCAGCACTTTTACGTGGTGGCATCTGGAAAATGCGCACTTCACCCACGGCCTTTCAAGGCATGGGCGCAAGCTCTTTTGAATTTATTAAAAAAATTAAAAACGAAACTGGCATGTCTTTGGTTTCTGAAGTTACTGATGTACGACAGATCGAAGAAATATCAAACTTCGTTGACGCCTACCAAGTGGGTGCACGCAATATGCATAATTATTCTTTACTTAAAGAACTGGGCCAACAGCAAAAACCCGTTTTATTAAAAAGAAATTTTTCAGCCTTTATCGATGAATGGCTTAAGGCCGCAGATTATATCACAAATGGTGGCAACCAGAATGTCATCCTTTGCGAACGCGGCATCAGAACTTTTGAAACTGCGACGCGAAATACTTTGGATTTAAATGCTGTTGTCTATGCAAAAAAGCATTCGAAATTTCCGGTGATTGTTGACCCTTCACATGCCGTAGGTATTGCTGAACTTGTGCCGCAATTATGTTATGCCTCGGCTGCTGCAGGTGCTGATGGCCTTATTGTTGAGGTTCACCCCAATCCACGTGTCGCCTTATCAGATGGGCAACAAGCGTTAACTTTAGAAGTGTTTGATAAAATGATGCGACAACTTGAAAAAGTATTATTTGCTTTTGATCGCAAATTGCAAAAACATCCGAACGCTTTAAATAAAGTTTCTTAAGGATTTTATGACTGATATAGCAAAACAATCCCACTCTCCGGATCCTGAAAAAATCAGATCTATGTTTTCTAAAGTGGCTGCAAATTACGACCGAGCAAATTCTGTATTATCTGTTGGAATTCACCATTTATGGCGGAAAAAACTTGTTGCTCTGGCTGATGTGAAACCGGGTATGTCAATTCTTGATTGCGCCACTGGCACGGGTGATCTGGCTATTGAATTTAAAAAAGCTGTTGGCACCGCAGGAGTTGTTATTGGCACTGACTTTTGTGCCGAAATGCTTGAATCAGCCCCGATAAAATCTGGTAAAGAAAATTTAGATATCAAATTCGAACTGGCCGATGTCACAAAATTACAATATACAAATCAGCAATTCGATCGTGTCTCGATTTCCTTTGGCATCAGAAACGTTTCAGACCCAGTGCTGGCTTTAAAAGAAATGGCCCGCGTAACAAAACCTGGCGGTCGCGTTTTAGTGCTCGAGTTTGGCCAAATGAC